>REDX01000160.1 GCA_007695355.1 Planctomycetota bacterium | reverse complement strand
GCAACCAGGGCGGGGCGGCAGGATCGAATTGGCGTTGGCGGGGTTGGCGCATGGGAGAAGGCTAGGGGAAACGGGGCAAAATCAAGAATTAGTATGCCTGTCCCTTTTTGGCCTCCCTTTTTGGTCCATTTTTTGGTCCATTTTTTGGTCCATTTTTTGGTCCATTTTTTGGTCCATTTTTTATGGCTAGGCTAGTGGCTAGGCTAGGAGATGCTCGCCGCAGTCGACGGGGATAATCGCGCCGGTAATGGCGCTTGCCTGGGAGGAGATGAGCCAGGCGGCAACCTGGCCCACGTCCTCGGCGCTGACATTGCGGCGCAGCGGCGCGCGCTTGGCGGCGGCGGCGTGGCGCTCGGCAAAGCCGGGGACGGCGCTGGCGGCGGCGGTGCGCACCGAGCCAGCGCTTATGGCATTAACGCGTATTCCCTGGGGTCCCAGTTCCGCCGCGCAGTAACGCAGGGCCGCTTCCAAAGCCGCTTTAGCGACGCCCATAAGATTATAACCGGGGGCCACCCGGCGCGCGCCGTGATGGGTAAGGGCCACCACCCCCGCCCCGGGGTTGAGCTGCGGCAGGAAGGTATGCAAAAGCTGGGGCAACGAGCGGGCGCTGATCTCGAGGGCCTGGGCCCAGGACGGGGCATCCACCGCGTGCACCGGCACCGGGCCCGTGGCGTCGCTGAGTTGGGCGAAGGCAATGGCGTGCAGCATGCCCGAGAGGCGGCGGTCACCGAGGGCTTCGCGGGCAGCCATGAGACTCTGGGGATCGCTGACATCCAGGGGGCCCAGCAGTTCGCAGCCCAGATCGGCGGCCACCGCCGCCACCCGATGCTGCTGGCGCGGCTGCTGCCAGGTTACCAGCACCGGCACCCCCTGGGCGCGCAGGGCGCGGGCCACGGCGCAGGCCAGGGATCGTTCATTGGCAATGCCGGTAACCAGCACCGGGGCGGGAGAGTTAACCATGGGGAGCTTAAAAATCCTCTAGCGGATCGAGTAGGCCAGGGAGATTTTGGGCCCAGTCGGGACGGGCCAAGCGCTGTTTAGAAAGCCAGGTGGGAATGGGACCGAAGGGATAGCCGGCATCGGGGACGAAGAGGCCGATTTCACCCTGGCTACGGGCATAGTCAGCTTCGGCGAGGGCCACCTGCTCTGCACCCTGATGGAGGACCTGCACCGCCGGCCCACTGCCGCCATCGAGGGCGACGCCAAAACGCACCACCGTCTCGCCAATCTGGACGCCGCCTTCCACCGCCTGGATCGGCGGCGGGTCATCACCGGGCCAGTGGACGGTAATAAAGCGACCGCGTTCGGCTTCGATGGTCCAGCGAAGGCCCACCGTGGATTCGCCGCCGCCATTCTCGTGACTCCAATCGAGGCGCGAGAATTCCGCTTCCTCGGGGGCAATGCGCTGCACCACCAAGGCATTATCTACCTGGGCCCGGTCACCGGTCAGGGTGGCATCGTCGCCGCGGACATGGGCATTATAACTCACCGTCAGGGGCTTCGGCGCCTCCCAGGAATCGCAGATCACCAAAGCATCCCGGGCTAGGCCCTTGAGCAGGACGACACTGCGTTGATAGCGCAGCTCACCACCTAAAGGATAGACGTCCCAGCGCTGATCCCATTCCTCTGGGGGCAGTTTGGGCATGCGGCGCAGGCGCTCGCTGGCGACTTCGCCCATGGCGATATCGGCAAAGGGATGGGTAACCAGGCCCAGCACCCGCTCGTAGCCATCCATCACCGCCCAGGGCATTTCCGCGGTACCGAAGGAGAGGCGATTATGCATGTGCTCTTGGCCCACCCGTGGGCTGTAGCTGGCATGATGATCGACCATCAGCGGGCGGGCGTCGGAGCCCCAGTGCAGGGCCAATTGGTCGCCATGGTAATGGCCGCGATTGGGGCCGCTCTTAAAGGCAACGTAGGTTTCGCGATCGGTGCCGGCGCGGTGGCGCAGAATAATGCCGAAGCCGGGGAATTCCTCGCTCTCCCAGTTACTGGGATCGTAGCCAGCAAGATCTACCCTTCGTGGGCCACCACGGGTGGGATGGGTATCACCAGTCGGCAGCATTCGCCGGTGGCGCCCGCCGTCGGGCTGTGAACTCCGCACCAAAAAGTCTTGGGCGGCGAAAAACCACGGCCACTCACGGATATCAAAACCCAGTTTATCCGCCGTGGCCTCAGCAATACGCTGCCATATTTCGATGGCATGGGCTTGGTATCCGGGACATTCTTGGCCGGCGCCACCTGGAAGGGTAACGCTATGATGCAGATCGGCACGCAGGGACAATTGCATCAGGCGACTCAGCTCATCAAAGCGATGGTGTTGGTAGAGTCGCGCCAAACGGGCCGCTGGTCGCTGCATCATATCAGACCAAAAATTTGGATTCTGTACCGACCACCCATACCATGGAGTTCCGAAATAGTCCGGATCCAACACCCCCTGCGCCCACAGCAAATCGCCAAAACCACCTGGCCTATCCATATTTCCCCATTCCCTGCGCGCTTGTTGGCGCCACATGCCGGTTGGATTCACCTGGTTTCCATCAAAGGGATTGGGCAGGCTGCCGCGCTGACCAGGCTCAAAACCATCAAGGATATAGTACCGATTAAGCTTATCCAAATCGGCCATGGCATGGCGCATCACCAAAGCGCGCATGGTACCGGTGTCCCAGGAATCGCGGGCGGCGGCGCGCAGCCACCACATGCGGGCGCCATCGCGGATACCGGGCAGGTGGAAGCGCATGCTGCCGCCTTGATCGCGCAGTACCGCCGCAATGCGGCCCTCGTGGGGCCAATACCATTGGCCGGCGCGCACCGTAATCAGGCCCACCGCCAGCGACGCATCGGCGGCGGCGGCCAGCCAACCGTCGTCCATTGCCTGGCTCCAGCGCGGCAGAAGGAAGACCAGAATATCGCCCATGCGCGATTGCCCCGGCAGCAGGGTGCCCTCTTGGACATTTTGATTCATCGGCTGGCCAGCGCCCCCGCCGTGCTGGGTAAAGAGGCTCTCACTAGGCTGCCAGTCATGGTTGCCGGCGCTGGGATCAAAACTCCAGGCGCTGCCCGCTGGCAGATCGATGCGCTCTTCCACCTCCAAAAAATCCCGGCCCGGACGCAGGCGCAGACGTAGGCGCAGGCTAGAGCCATCGCTGAACTGGTAGCTTTGGAGGACGGTAATCTGCACCGGCCCCGTACCCAGCACCTGGCTGCTAAAGGACTGCAACTCCGGCGCCCCCTGCCAGGCCCCCTCACCTAGCCAAGGACCTTCGCCATGACGTATGCCAAGAATCGGCGGCGGCGGTTGATTGGCGGTGGCGGTGGCGGGCAGGCGCACGCTTATCACCCCATTACTTAAGGTAAGCACGCCATCACTCTCAGCGACGCTCAAGGGACTGGCAAAGGGCTCGTGAAGGACGACTTCGTGGTCGTCCACCAGTGGCAGCTGGGAAGCCCCGGGCAGGTCCAAAAGGAGCCAGCGCTGATAACCACCGGGCACTGCCTCCCATTGATAGGGGATGAGCTGTTCGCCGACAAAGGACACCACGCCGCCCTGCTTGGCCTGCACCTCACCCAGGCGCAGGGGCACCGCTTCGGCATCGGCGCGCAGGGGATTGTGGATGATCGTTTCCTCGGCCAGGGCCGGCAGGAGGAGGACGGACAAGAATACCAGGCGCAGAGAACGGGGCAGACAGATCATTGACGACTCCTTCGTATCAGCATCTTACTGTGGCCACCGCCCCCTGTTGCCCAAGGGCCATCCCGGCCCAGCATGGCCGGGGTATCACCTCCCCCCTTTTTTTAGGAGCAGCGGCCATGGCCAGCATCTTTACCCGCATTATCGAGGGCGAGATTCCCGGCTCATTTATCCTCAAGCAGGAACGCTGGGTGGCCTTCCTCGATATCAATCCGGTGAGTCCCGGTCACATTCTTTTGGTGCCACGCCAGGAAGTGGCCCTGCTGCCGGAACTAGATGGGGCCAGCCTGGCCGAGACCGGCGCCTGGCTCGCCCGCCTCGACTGCGCCCTGCGCCAGGTCACCGGCTGCGCTGCGGTCTCGGTGCTGCTGCGCGATGGTCCGGTCGCAGGCCAGGAAGTGCCCCACCTCCACTGGCATCTCATTCCCCGCCACAGCGGCGATCGCGCCCACCACTTTGCCAGCGGCAGCTACGCCAGCGACGAGGAGCGGGAGCGCATGCGCGCCGCCCTCCAAGCCGCACTCGATCGGGTCCAGGGATGAACAAGAGCCCCCCGCCTGGCCTAGACCTGCGCGCCTTCCAGGCCCATATCGCCGCCACCTATGGCGATAAGGATGCCAAGCGCGGCCTCGCCGGCACCTTTATGTACTTTATGGAAGAGGTCGGCGAACTGGCCGAAGCCCTGCGCGAGCCAGACCAGCACGATCTCGCCGGCGAATTCGCCGACTGCCTGGCCTGGCTCACCAGCCTCGCTCACCTCGCCAAGATCGACCTCGCGGCCGTCACCCAGGCCAAATACCACCAAGTCTGCCCCCGCTGCGGGCAAAGCCCCTGCATCTGCCCAAGCAAGCCCTAGCACCAGAGACTAATTGGCAAAGAGATACAGGCGCTATTCTCATGCCGAGCGGGAGCTCGGCACTGGTGGGGGCAGTTTATAGATGCAGCTTCTAGCCGCCAGCCTAGCCATTATACTATTTCTATAGTTTAGTTGGGTTTATAGAGGTGTCCTCCATTAATAATCGCTTAGCGTTCTTAGGCGATCGCATGAGATATGCCGTTTCGACCATCGATTCATAATCGTCCAAACTCAACATCACAACTGCAGGTTCACTGTTCGGTGCAATAATCACTGCATCATGATCCTGAACAACCCCATCCATTGCACTGACAAGATTTCATATAAGTCGTTAATATGCAATAACTTATATTTATCCGCCCTCTCCCTTGGGATTATTGAACATGTGCGAAACTTTCGGGACGTTATCGCTGTGCTCGGCGATCACTGGCCAAGGCCTGGGAGGCGATCCGACGCCGCCCTTGCAACCCTGTTGCAGGGGCTAACCTTCGCCTCCCATCATGGGTCTGATTCGAACTTGATGGGCGGTACGGGTTGAGCGTGCGGGCAGTGCTGCCCCGCCGGCCCTACCGCCATGAGCCCGAATCCCCGTTTCCCCCTGCGAGAATACCATGCCTGTATATACCCTTCCCGACGGCAAGCAGATTGCCGCTGATCAGCCCCAATCTGGCTATGATATTGCCATGGGGATTGCCGAGGGCCTCGCCAAGCGCGCCCTGGCAGTGCAATTAGATGACGAAGACATCATCGACCTAAACCGCCCAATTACCCGCGATGCTCGGGTTCGCCTCATCACTCCCAGTAATGATGACCCGGCAGCCCTCGAAGTCCTGCGCCATTCCTGCGCCCACGTTCTCGCCGAGGCCATCTGCGAACTATTTCCCGGCACCCGACTGGCCTATGGCCCGGCAGTAGATGACGGTTTTTTCTACGATCTGGCGACCCCTCGCCCGGTTTCGGTGGATGACTTTGACGCCATTGAAGCAGCGATGGCGCGCATCATTAAGGAAGACCGCCCCTTTATCCGCTGCGAGTTCAGCCCGGAGCAGGGTCTGGCCCGCACCGCTGACGATAAATACAAGCACGACAATGCCGAACGCGCCATCGCCCGCGGTGCCGAGACCATTAGCTTTTACCGCACCGGCGATGGAGACAGCGCCTGGGAAGATCTTTGTGCCGGCCCCCATGTGCCGCGCACTGGAGTCTTGGCGGCCTGTAAGGTGATGAGCGTGGCCGGCGCCTATTGGCACGGCGATCAGACAAGTGACCAATTGACCCGCATTTACGGCACCTGCTTTGCCGATAAAAAAGGCCTCAAGGCCCACCTCCAGCGCCTAGAAGAAGCCAAAGCCCGCGACCATCGCAAGCTGGGTCGTGAATTGCAACTCTTCCATATTCCAGAGGAAAACCCCGGTCAGATCTTCTGGCACCCCAAGGGCTGGACCCTCTACCGCTGCATTGAAAACTATGTTCGCCAACGCATTGAAGCGGCCGGCTACATTGAGGTGCGGACACCCGCCCTGCAACCCCAGGCACTGTGGGAGCGTTCTGGCCACTGGGCCAAGTACCGCGAAAATATGTTCATCACCCACGAGCAAGACCGCGGCGGGAAACCGGAAACGGTGGCGGTATCAGATCAGGAATGCGAGGACGGCGGCTGCGGCCATGACCATCATCAAGAGGCTGGCCAAGAACCAGCGGCAGCAGTGCGCACCTTTGCCCTGAAGCCGATGAACTGCCCCGGACATATCGAAATCTTCAAGCAGGGCCTGAAAAGCTATCGCGATCTACCCATGCGCATGGCCGAATTCGGCGCCTGTGTGCGCTATGAGCCCTCGGGCGCCCTGCACGGCATTATGCGCGTGCGCGGCTTTGTGCAGGACGATGCCCACATCTTCTGCAGCGAAGATCAGATTGGCAGCGAAGTCGCCGATTTTTGCGATCTGCTAAAAGGCATGTATAGCGACTTCGGCTTTCCTGCCGAAAGCGTACGGGTGAAATTTGCCACCCGGCCACCGGTGCGGGTGGGCTCTGATGCCGATTGGGACCGGGCCGAAGCAGCCCTCGAACAAGCAGTCAAACAGGCCAATCTCAGCGTACAGTTCAACCCCGGCGAAGGCGCTTTCTACGGCCCGAAGCTAGAATTCGTCCTCACCGATTGCCTCGGCCGCGATTGGCAGTGCGGCACCATTCAGGTCGACTACCTATTGGCTGGGCCGGACCGGCTCAATGCCACCTACGTTGCCGAAGACGGCAGTCGCAAGCACCCGGTCATCCTCCACCGCGCCATCCTTGGCTCTCTGGAACGCTTTATCGGCATCCTCATCGAGCACTACGCCGGGAAGTTCCCCCTCTGGCTAGCGCCGGAACAAATCCGCGTCTTGCCGATTAGCGATCAATTCCTTGATTACGCCGATAAGGTTACCGCGCAACTGCGCAGCAGTGGGCTACGCGTCCAGCTCGATCGCGATCCCGACAAACTTGGGGCCAAAATCCGTTCGGCGCGCAATGACCGCGTGCCCTATTTCGCTGTCGTCGGCGAGGCCGAGCGCGATGCCGGCACCATTGCCCTGCAGCGCCAGGACGGCAGCAAGGTAGGCACCCTCAGCATCAGCGAGGCCTGCGCCCTGCTCAGCGAGGAGGCAAACAGCCGCAGTTCGGTGCCGGCAGCCATGCAGGACTGAATCGCCCAGAGCCTGGGGTTCACCGGGATTCACCCTTGCCCTAGGGTGCTATGCTGATGTATTACAGGTATGTGGGGAAGTGAGCCGTCACCATGGTGACCTACATCATTGTCGCAGTTCTGGGTATCAGCGCCCTGGGCACCCTGGTGTTGGCCATTTTTATGCTCATGGATGCCCAGGGCGCGGAGAACAAAGATGATTTCGCCTCGCGCGTAACCAAAGCGGTGGACAGCACCGCCAATGCCAATGGGCTATGGACTCGCCGGCTTCGGATTCGTGCGATTATCTTCCTCGTCCTCTTACTGCTCTGCGCCCTTGGCGCGGTCTGGGTCATGCAAAATTTCCATGGCAGCACCTGGAACTGGTAGGGCGATTGGGCCTTAGGACGGATCACGCGAATCGTCTTGCCCCAGCTTGGCGCGGCTGACCGGCTTCATGTGACGCCCAAAATGTAGCTGCGAGGCATTGCCCTGGAGCCGAGACCTGATGCGGACTTGTGATGCCTTCGAAGCCACCACACTTCTCGCCCATGTCTGACACTACCATCACCCCGCCCCTCAATCCTGATCTGGTGGTCGCCAAATTTGGCGGCACCTCGGTGGCCAATGCTGCCCAATTGCGCAAAGTGCAAAATATCATCGAAGCCGATGCCAGGCGCCGCGTTATTGTGCCCTCTGCCCCCGGCAAAGAACACTCCAAGGATACCAAAGTCACCGACCTCCTATACCTTACCCACGAACTGGCAGCGAATCAGCAGTCCATCGATGGGGTATGGAGCAATATCGAGAAGCGCTTCTGGGGCATTGTTACCGATCTCGGCATCCGCTGCGACCTGCAGCCCCATCTCGACGCCGCCCGCGATGCCATTGTCGCTGGGGCCGATGCCCAGTTTGCCGCCAGCCGGGGCGAAGCCCTCAATGGGCGGATTGTCGCCTGCCTCCTTGACGCCGAGTACATTGACGCCGCCGAGGTGATCCGCTTTACCAACAACAAGCGCCTTGATTCAGAAACCTATACTCTGCTAGCCCAACGCATAGGCGGCAACGGCCGCTATGTGCTGCCTGGATTCTACGGTGCCAATGCTCACGGCGAGGTACAAACCTTCTCCCGCGGCGGCTCGGATGTTAGCGGTGCCATCGCCGCAGCGGCGCTCTGCGCAAGCGTCTATGAGAACTGGACCGACGTATCCGGACTCCTCATGGCGGATCCGAGAGTGGTTCCCCATGCCATGACCATACCCGAGATTACCTACCGCGAACTGCGCGAGCTCTCCTATATGGGGGCCTCGGTGCTGCACGAAGAAGCCGTTTTCCCCGTGCGCTCTCGCGCCATCCCCATCCACATCCGCAATACCAATAAGCCCGATGACGAAGGCACCCGTATCGTTGCCGATCGCACTCCCGGTCCCTATTTGATCACCGGCATTGCTGGCCGCGCCGGCTTCACCGTGATTTTCATTGAAAAAGCATTGATGAATAAGGAGCTTGGATTTGGTCGGCGCGTTCTCGATGTCTTTGAGCGCCTTGGCATTAATTACGAACATTCCCCCTCGGGCATCGACACCCTCTCCATCGTCGTTTCCGATGAAGAGCTAGGCAACCATCTCGAACAGGTTCTCGAAGATCTGCAGGGTGCCGTTCACCCCGATCGCCTCGATGTCTATCCCGGCATGGCTATGATTGCCACCGTCGGCATGGGCATGAATCGCCAAATCGGCACGGCAGCCCGATTATTCAACGCCCTCGCATCAAGCGGCGTCAATGTCCGCATGATCGACCAAGGATCATCCGAACAAAATATTATCATCGGCGTTGAAGAGGCCGATCTCGCCATGGGCATCAAGGCCATCTATAATGCCTTTACTCCTGAGGACTATCCTGGGATTCTCTAAGCGGCAATCACGGCAGCTTCCAAGCAAAGACAGCGGCAAATCAAAGACAGGAGTAGGATGGCCTTCATGCATCTCCCTTTAGCCATTCCTGCAGAATAAGGCGCAGCTGGTCAAGGTGAAAGGGCTTGGACATGCTCCGACAATCCCAATCGGCAAGGAGTCCGTGAACCTGGGGCTGATCAATGTCACCGCTCATAATCATTACCCGTGGCGCCATCGCCGGATGAGCCTGCAAATGTTCACGAGCAAAGGCTATTCCGTCCTCCTTACCAACCCGCACATCCACAACCATGCCGCCAATCCTACCAAGGGCGAGGGCAGCGCGGGCCTCAGCTAAACTGGTGGCCTGGCGCGCTACCCAGCCGGTCGCCTCAGCGCAACTGGCGAGAAGCTCGGCAACCAGCGGATCATCCTCGATAATTAGTAGGACGTGACCCAATTGAGCCAGGGAACCAGGTGGGGTGAGCTCATCCGAGGATGCAATATCGCGCGCACGCTGCGCCGCGTTGACGCTCCAAAGGGGCAGGATCATGCGCACCGCAGCACCCCGCCCATCCGGCCCCACCTCGAGATGAATCTTCCCTCGGTAATCACCAAGCAGGCTTTGCGCCACCGCCAAGCCCAAACCTGCCCCACCATGGTGGCTACGAAAGGGGCGCATGGCATCTCGAATATGCTCTTCGCTGGGGGTCGAGCCATCATTGGCGAGAATAATCTCCACCTCCTTGCCGCCGGCATCCACTTGGGCCGAAACCTGCACCCGCGACGCCCCAGCACGCAAGGCATTGTCGAGAATTTGTTCGATTACCCGCACCATCGCCGATCGTCCACAGCTGACCAAGGGCGCAATTTCAGGCGAATGAATACTCGGCAGCGGACTACCCCGCCGACGCAGGCGCTCACAGGCTTGGGCAATCGCCTGGGAGAGATGCACCTCTACCTCGCCCTCTCCCTGTGGCCGGGCATATTTGCGCAGACCCTGGATAATCGACTGGC
>REDX01000243.1 GCA_007695355.1 Planctomycetota bacterium | reverse complement strand
CCCAGGGGGGGGGGCCAGATCCTGGCGGTGGCGTTGGGGCGGGGGTGATGCAGCATGGGCGGTGGCATGGGTCGCTAAGGGAAGGATGGGACGCGTATGCTGGTGGCGCTGGCTGCTTTGCCCCTGGTGCTGGTGATTGTGCTGATGACCAAGCCGCGGCCGTGGAGTGCCCATGCGGCGCTGGGGCTGGGGGCGGGGACGATGTACCTGCTGCAGTTGACGGTGTTCGCGGCGGATGGGGCGGCGGTGCATGCGGCGCTGATTGCCGGGGCGATTGCGGCGCTGACACCGCTGACCATTGTCGCCGGGGCGATTATTCTGTTTAAGGTCATGGCTAGCGGCGGTGCCTTGGATACCATGCGGGCCTAGCTAAGCCGAATGAGTTCTGAGCCGGTGGCGCAGTTAATGGTGATTGGCTGGGCCTTTGTTTTTCTCATTGAGGGGGCCTCGGGTTTTGGCACACCGGCGGCATTGGCCGCCCCCCTGCTGGTGGCTCTGGGCTTTCGCCCGGTGCATGCGGCCCTGTTCTGCCTGGTCTGCGATACCGTGCCCACCAGCTTTGGCGCCGTGGGGACGCCGACGTGGTTTGGCTTTTCGCGCCTGGATTTGGATGCGGAAACCTTGGCGGCGGTGGCCTGGCGCACGGCGCTCTTGCAGGCGGCGGCGGCCTGCGTGGTGCCCCTGGTGGCCCTGCGCCTGGTGCTGCCCTGGGCGGCGATTCGGCCCCACCTGCTGTTTATTGCCCTGGCCATTGCCGCCTGCGTTGTGCCTTATGTGGCGGTGGCGCGATTTAGCGATGAGTTTCCGGCCCTCATTGGCGGTGCCATTGGCCTGCCGGTGACGGTGCTGCTGGCGCGCTGGCGCATTGGCCTGGGCCGCAGTAGCAGCCAGCCAGCAGCGGAGAAGGATGGGGCAGGGGCGAAGGAGGTGGAGGAGGTGGAGGAGGTGGAGGAGGTGAGGGAGGTCGAGGCGGTGCCAGTGGCGCCGGTGACCAGCCAAGGCCTAGGTCCCGCTGCGCCTGCGCCTGAAGCCGCGCCGGCTGTCGTCCCCGATACCGCCGCCTTGGGCCCCTGGGCCCTGACCAAGGCCTTCCTGCCCCTGGGCCTGATTATTGCCATTCTCGTCCTCACCCGCCTGCCGCAGCTGCCCTTTCAGGGCTGGATGACCAATACCCAGGATTGGCTGCGTCTGGGCCTGGGCGGGCTGGGGGAATGGCGGCTGAGCCAGGGTTTAGTGTGGTCTATGGGCAATATTTTGGGCACCGGTGAGGGCGAGTCCTACCGCCTGCTTTATGTGCCGGCGTTAATTCCCTTTGGGGTGGTGGCCCTGCTCTGCTGGCCCCTGCTGGGACTGCGGCGGGCTCAGATGCTGGCGGTGGGCAGTGAAACGGTGCGCCAATTGGCGCGGCCCACCCTGGCCTTGGTGGCGGCCCTGATTTTTGTGAAACTGATGATGATGGGCGGCGATGGGGCAGCGACGGTGCGCATTGGCCGGGCCCTGGCCGACCTCGCCGGCCCGGCCTGGCCCCTGGTGGCCCCCTTCTTGGGGGCCCTGGGAGCCTTCTTTAGCGGCAGCGCCACCGTCGCCAATCTCACCTTTGCACCGATTCAGCAGGAGGTGGCGCTGAGCCTGGGCTTAAATCAGGCTTCGGTGTTGGCCTTGCAATCGGCCGGCGGCGCCATGGGAAATATGGTGTGTATTCATAATATTGTCGCCGTCTGCACCATCCTTGCCCTACGCGATAGCGAATCAAAGATTCTCAAATTGGCCCTGCTGCCCTTGCTCATTTATGGGCTGACGGTGGGCTTGGCTGGTTTGTTTTTTGATGCTGTTGGTTGGTGATGAGTTTTCCATCATTGTGGGACAATAATTACGGCGATGAACGCACTTGCCGCGATGGATGACTGACTACGGCCGACAGACGCTTTCGTCTTTCGTCTGGGGGAATCTAGCCGCCCTTGCCGCGGCGGGGGGCGAGGGGTGGGGCGGTGGCGGGGTCTTCGGGCCAGGGGTGTTTGGGGTAGCGGCCGCGCAGGTCCTTGCGCACCAGGGCGTAGCTGCCAGCCCAGAAGCCGGCGAGGTCGTCGGTGATTTGCTGGGGGCGGTCGTTGGGGGCCAATAGTTCCAGGCGCAGGGGCAATTGCCCGTCCAAAACCCGGGGGCCCACTTGCCAACCAAAGCAGTGCTGAATGCGCACGCGCAGGGTGGGTGGCAGTTGGGGATCCGTATAGTCGAGGCTGCGCTGCTGGCCATTGGGCAGGCTTATCTGGGGCGGGGCGAGGCGCTCCAGTTCGGCTTGGCGCTGCCAGCCGATGGCGGTCATGAGCTGCGGCAAAGGATCTGTGAGATCGGCCACCGCCCAGCAGCCCTGGGCCCAGTGGCCGACGAACTGCGCCGCCGCCGCAGGGCAGACGATTGGGTTAGGAAATGCGGCGCCGGGGGCCTGCTGGGCCAGCCAGCGCAGGCGCAGGCACAAGCCCCAGGCGGCGGGCCAGCGCTGCTCCACCAGCTGCTGCCAGAATCCCAAGAGTTGTTGGTAAAAACAGGCGCTGGCGGCCTGGGGATCGAGGGCGGCGCCGGCCTCATAGGCGATAACCAGGCGGCCGACGCGGGTCACCCGCGCCCCTTCCACCCGCTGCTTGGCCTCGTTCCAGCGCAGCTCCAACCCCTCTTTCCAGGCCTCGGGCAGGCTGCGGCGGATGAGCTCGGCATCGATGGGGGCGGCGCCATCGATCACCGTGCGGTTCTGCGAGCGGCCACTAATGCCGCGCACGCCGTAGGCCAGGCAGAGGGCTTCACCGCTGCGCCCGGGGCGCAGGTAGGCGCAGGAGCTCTCGGCCAATTCACCGCTGCCACCGGCCCACTGCAGGCGATTAGAATTGGGGGCGCTGCGCTTGGCCACGCGATCGGGGTAGGCGGCCAGCAGCAGGTCTGGCAGCTGGGCGAGGTCGGCAGCCTGCCAGGAGTTGCTATTATCGTTGCCTGCGCTGCCCCAGGCGCGCAGGAGATCGCGGCGGCTGAGTTCGGCCTGGCGGCGGGCGGGGCCGTGGCCCTCGGCGCGGCCGGCGAGGATGTCGAGATCGTATTCGATATCGGCGTATTGGCCGGCCGCGGGGCCGGAGGCATCGCGGCGACGGAGGCCCCCCTCGCTGACAATGGCCGCCACCGCCGCACCCAGGCCGAGGCAGCCCAGGGCCTCGGCGCGCAGTAAGAGACAGGCCAGGCGGGGATGCAGGGGCAGGCCGCTAATATAGCGCCCGCGCTCGCTTACGGGGCCAAAGGGGACGCGAATCAAGCCCAGTTCGCTGAGTAGGGCCTCGGCGCTCTCCAGGGCCTGGGCTTCGGGGGCTTCAAACCAAGGGAATTGGCGCAGATCGTCGCCATGGATCTGACGCAGCTGCAGGCAGAGGGGCGCCAAATCGGCCTGGGCGATTTCGGCCAGGGGGCGCTCAGTCAGGCGCTGGTCCTCTAAGCGCGACCACAGGCGCAGGCACCAGCCGGGGCCGGTGCGGCCAGCGCGACCGGCCCGCTGCTCGGCATTCCAGCGGCTAATGCGTTCTAGGCGCAGCACCTCCAAACCGCGTTCGGCATCAAAGCGGGCGACGCGGTGAAAGCCCGAATCCACCACCGCGCTGACCCCCGGAATGGTGAGGGAGGTTTCCGCCACATTAGTGGCAATAATAACCCGTCGCCGGGAGTCCGGGCGCAGGGCGGCGTCTTGTTCGGCGGGCGGCAGGGAACCATGCAGGGGCAGCACCGGGCCATCAAGGCGGGAGCGCAGCAGACTCACGGCGCTGCTGATTTCGCCGACCCCGGGCAGGAAGGCGAGGACATCGCCGCCCTGCTGGTCCTCGGCCCAGGCCCGCTCGACGCCGGCCACCAGCGCATCCACCGTGCCCTGGCGCTGGGCCGGGGCCTGGTAATGGGTGGCCACCGGAAAGGCGCGGCCAGCGCTAGCCACCACCGGACAGCCGCCCAAGAAATCCGCCACCGGCTGCGGATCGATGGTGGCGCTCATCACCACCAGGCGCAGATCGGGGCGAATGGTGCGCCGCAGTTCATTGCACCAAGCCAGGGCCACATCCACCTGCAAGGAGCGCTCGTGAAATTCATCGAGAATCACCGCGCCCACCCCCTCTAAATAGGGGTCGTGCTGCAGGCGGCGGGTGAGGATGCCCTCGGTGAGCACCCATAGCCGGGTATGGCCATCGCCCACCTTATCGTGGCGTACCTGGTAGCCGACGGTGCCGCCCAGGGCCTCGCCGCGCTCGTCACTGAGGCGCGCCGCCAGGGATCGGGCGGCAATGCGCCGGGGCTGCAGCAGCAGCACCTGACCGCTTACCGAGGGCAGCAGGGCTGGCGCCACGCGGGTACTTTTCCCAGCGCCAGGGGCGGCCACCAGCACCGCCGCCCCCACCTCCTCCACCGCCGCGAGTAGGGCTGGCAATTGGGCATCGATGGGCAGATCAGTGGCCATGACGAGAGTGTGGGCGGCGCTGGATGGGCGCCAGCCTCGGCTGCGGGCCTCAGCGAAGGGTTGGCCCTTGGCCCAGTGCTGTCCCGCCCATGATCGCGGGGAGCGCCGTACAGCTAGTGGAGCAGCCGCCATGGATTATGTGGTTATCGCCCGGAAATATCGTCCGCAGACCTTTAACGAGGTGGTGGGCCAGGGAGCCATTGCGCGCACCCTGACCAATGCCATTAACCGTTCGCGGGTGGCCCATGGCTTTCTCTTCACCGGGCCCTCCGGCGTTGGCAAAACCACCATGGCGCGGATTCTCGCCAAGGCTTTAGCCTGCGAGCAGGGCCCCACCGCCACCCCCTGTGGGGTCTGCGATCACTGCCGCGGTATCGCCGATAGCCGCCATCCCGATATTTACGAAATCGATGCCGCCACCCACAATGGCGTCGACGATATCCGCGAACTCTCGGAGAATGCCACTTTCTCCCCCTCCCTCGCCCGCTATCGCATCTATATCCTGGACGAGGTGCACATGCTCTCCACCCAGGCCTGGAATGCCCTGCTCAAACTCTTGGAAGAACCGCCGGTCCACGTCTATTTTATTTTCGCCACCACCGAGGTAGACCGGGTGCCGGCCACCGTGGTCAATCGCTGTCAGCGCTTCGATTTCCGCTCCATCGAGCTTAAGGACATTGTGCGCCGCCTCGGCGAAGTCTGCGCCGCCGAAAAGGTGAGCGTCGAGCAAAGCCTCTTGGTACGCATTGCCCGCTCCGCCGGCGGCGGCATGCGCGAAGCGCAAACCCTGCTTGACCAGCTCATTGCCATGAGCGATGGCGAGGTAAGCGAGGACGATCTCAATCTTCTCTTGGGCGCGGCGCGCTCTGAGGATATTCAAGCCCTGATTGACCACCTCCTCGATGGCGACCATGGCGCAGCCCTTGGTGCCGCCGATCACCTCATGGGATCCGGCGTTGCGCCCACGACCTTAGTTGAACAGCTCATCGATTACTTTAGGCAAATGATGCTGCTGGGCGCCTGCGGGGCCGAACACCCGGCGGTACTGCGCCTGGGGCCGGTGCCCGAAACCATGGCCAAGCAGCTGAGCGGCAGCGGCGCCAAAGATCAGGCCCTGCGTATCTGCCAGGTACTGCTGGCGGCTCGACAAACCATTAAACACGGGGTAGAGCCGCGTCTGCAATTGGAAATGGCAGTGGTGCGGATTGCCGGCATGGCCCATATGGTGGACTATGAAACCCTGCTTAAACGGGTGCAGCGCCTCGAGAGTGGAGCCTCCCGCCACCCCTAAGTGGGCCGGTGGGGAGCAAGGGCGCGCCTGCGCCCGCACAGCCCCCATCGGCCCAACCCCTCAATGCCCATAGTCCCGATCAGCCACCACCCAGCGGCGGGGTGGCACAGCAGATTTTTGCCCAGTGGGATCGCATTCTCGCTGCCCTGGCCGCCGATGGACAGGTTGCCCTGGTCAGCGCCCTCACCGCCTGCCGCATCCGCGATGGCGAAGGTGAAGAAGTCGTGTTGGAGGCCCCTGATCATCCGGACTGCGAATGCCTCTTCCGCCACAGCCCCGATCACGAAGCGCGCATCCAATCGGTGGTGCGCGACCTCTGCCAGCGGGATCTGCGGGTGCGCATTGCCGGTGAGGCTGGCACGATTACCCGCGGCCGTTACCGTCACGCCCAGCAGCACCCCCTAGTGCAGCAAATTCAGCAGCTTTTTGATGCGGAAATTCTCGCCTTCGAACCGATGAGCGAAGAAGACTGGGAACGCCACCTCGCCCGCCTGCGCGGGGAGCCTCCGCCTTCGGGTAGCTGAGGTGGACTATGGACGATGGGCGCAATAAGCAGGGAGATCGCTACAATCCTCTCCACAACCCGCTGGGGGTTGGGGATATCGACGATCATCATTGCAGGTGGGGATTTGGCCGCTCGGGAGAGCGGCGGTCAATGGCGGGAAGCTAAGGCCAAAAACCAGGAAAAACCCGCTGCGCGGGTGCTGTTTTCCCTGGCGCACTGGAGTGCGCCAGTCCCAGGTTGGCCTTAACTTCCCGCCATTGGAGCGGCGGTCCCGGGGTTCCTTAACTACGGGGGTGTTCGATAACCCAGGGGCGGGGGCCGGCGTAGCTTTTGAGTCCCTGCTTCTGCGCTGGGGCATGGGATGAGCAACTCGATCCATCGCTGTGATCATGGCCACAGGCGTGGCGACGCTGAACTTTAGGTTCGTGGCAGCTGCGCTCATTGGTTTCCCGCGCCTTGCGTTGATGCGGATCCATGCTCCGCAGATTGGGGGCGGTGATCACCCGAGTCATCGCCTGCCCACAGGTAGGGCAGGCGAGGGGGAGATTGACTTCGGCAAAGCTGCGGAAGACATCGTGCTCGCCGTGTTCGGGGCAGCTATAGCAATAAATTGGCATGGCGAATGACTCCTCAAGGTGGCGGGATGGCCCAGGTCGGTAGCCGGCAGCGATGGCTAAGCCGCCAGGCATACCGTCCCCAAAATAACCCTACAGCGCGGCGAATTCTTCCAGGTATTGAATGGACCGGAAACTAGTCTGCCCTGGCGAGATCGATGCCGCTGGGCACGGAGATCTTGGGCCCGGCCGAGGTAGGCATAATGTCGAAATCGAAAATATCCGTGGGCAGGGCCAAGGTGGCGCAGGCATTGGGGATATCGACAATGCCAGAGAGACGCCCTTCCACCGGGGCAGTGCCGAGGATGGCATAGGCCTGCTCGCCGCTATAGCCAAACTTCTTCAGGTATTCGATGGCATTCAGGCAGGCCTGACGGTAAGCGACGGTGGCATCCATGTAGTATTGCTTGCCGTGCTCGTCCACGGAAATGCCCTCAAACATGAGGAAATTGGTGTAGTTGGGCTGCAGCGGACTGGGCTTAAAGACAGGGTTCTTAATGCCGTAAGCAGCAACCCCGTTTTTCACAATATCCACGCGGATATCGATATAGCCGGCCATCTCAATGGCGCCGCAGAAGGTAATTTCACCATCACCCTGGGAGAAATGGATATCGCCCATACTCAGGCCGCCGCCCTTAACGTAGACTGGGAAGTAGATGGAGCAGCCGCGGGATAAATTCTTAATGTCGCAATTTCCACCGTGTTCGCGGGGCGGCACCGTGCGCGCCCCCTCCTTGGCGGCGGCATCGCGGGCCGCGCCCCTGAGGCCGCCCATGTGCGCGGTGGGCTCGTAGGGGAGGGTGCAGAGGGGTGGCGTGCGATCGGGATCGGTGGCAAACAGTTCGCTCTCGCGCTTATTCCAGGTATCGAGAAGTTCCTTGCTGGGCAAGCAACCGATGAGGCCAGGGTGCATAATGCCAGCGAATTCAACGCCGGGAATATGCCGAGAATTGGCATAAATTCCGGAGAAATTCCAGCAGGCCTTGCGCGCTTCGGGATACTGATCAACCAGGAAGCCACCGCCGTTCTCGCGGGCGAAAATACCGGTGAAACCCCATTGGGAATCGGGCAGCACGCCAATGTCGAGGATATCCACCTTCAGCAGGTCCCCGGGCTCGGCGCCCTCGACGGCAATCGGGCCGCTGAGGTAATGCACCTGGGAGAGATCGACAACCTTAATGTCGGTGGCCGAGTCGTCGTCCTTAATCTGACCGCCGGTCCAGTCCATGCACTCGACGCGGAACTCCTGCCCCGGCTTGACCGTGGCCACCATGGGAATATCCGGGTGCCAGCGGTTATGGATCTGCGCTTGTTCGGTGGGCGGGGTTTTGAGGTCGATCTTGATCAAGGTTTCCATGGCCGGAACACTCCTAATACGAATGTTGACCCAACTGCACCGCGCCGGGGAATCGGCGGCAGCAGTGGTGGATCGGGGGGAAAGGCACCGCAGTGATGCCGGTACGGTGCCTGCCTTTGCGTAAACCATGCCATACCATATATTTGCAACTGAGTTGCATTAGCCGTGGCTGGTTCGCTCCCTCCCCACAGCGGGATCACCCAAGCCCCCAAGTCTTAAGTCTAGCCAAATGCTAAACTTGCCGTGTTGGGCTAAATCTCTGCAGAGCCCAGCGGTGACTCTTTCTGTTTTTCCTGGTCACTCTTTCTCATGTCATTCGCCACAAAAACTAGTTCAGCAATGGATGACACTTGTTCAAAGTCTGACCAGCATTTTGCACACCTACGCTACAGTACAGCATCTCTCATAGCCAGCGAACAACTCCATAAAATACAGCAATTTGTCATAGATTCGGCTACTGCCAAGGCAATCGCTTGGTCAATCATCCTCAACCGACATTGCCTATTGCCGACAACGGCCATCAATCCAGCGATGATTTCTCGCATCTATCGTCTACCTATCACTATCGAGAATAAGGCGCCATAGGCGATGCGTCGGCCAGACCTGGGACTTTGGCACAGATAATGCAACTAAGTTGCAAAACCATTCGGCCTACGCAGGCACAATCCAAACCCCCTAAGCAAAAGGAGTCTTCTATGGGCAGCACCGGTAGCGTTAGTGCATGGGACGAGGCCCTACTCGTCGCGATGATTCAATATCCAGTTCCGGTTATCACTGGGCCAGCGGACATTCAAACCCAAGTCGATCAGATCTGCAAGGCCGTGGGCACCACCAAGGCCGGCTATCCAGATCTCGATCTCATCGTCTTTCCAGAATATTCGACCCAAGGTTTAAATACGGCCATTTGGACCTATGATGAAATGCTTTTGCGCATTGATAGCCCAGAGATCGATCGCTTCAAAGAAGCCTGCGTCAAGCACAAGGTCTGGGGTGTTTTCTCCCTCATGGAGCAAAACGACGACCCCAGCCTGCCGCCCTTCAATACCGCGATTATTATTAATAGCGACGGCGAGATCGCCCTGCATTACCGCAAGCTGCAGCCCTGGGTGCCGATTGAACCCTGGTCACCAGGGAATTATGGCATGCCAGTGTGCGATGGCCCCAAGGGCTCTAAGCTGGCGGTGTGCATTTGTCACGATGGGATGTTCCCCGAACTGGCCCGCGAGGCCGCCTATAATGGGGCCAATGTCTATATCCGCATCTCCGGCTATAGCACCCAGGTCAACGACCAGTGGATCTGGACCAACCGCACCAATGCCTGGCAAAATCTCATGTATACCATCTCGGTAAATCTCGCCGGTTACGATGGCGTCTTCTACTATTTCGGCGAGGGCACGGTGTGCAATTACGACGGCAATGTTCTGCAGCAGGGCCATCGCAATCCCTGGGAAATCGTTACCGCCGAACTCTTTCCCCGCCTTGTCGATAAGGCCCGCGAGCACTGGGCCCTGGAAAATAATATTTTCAATCTCGGCTGTCGCGCCTACGTCGGCAAACCCGGCGGCGAACGGGCCAATTACCTCAACTGGGTCAAAGACCTCGCCAATGGCGAATACAAACTGCCTTGGGACAAGGACATCAAAATTCGCGACGGCTGGAAATATTACCCCGACGGAGTCAAGCTGGGGCCAATGCCGAAATAGCGCCATCGTAGGGACGATTAGAAAACCCTCAGTTGGAATGATCTAAGAGCACCTCCATAAACTCACCAAATAAGGCCGACTTGCTTCGCAAGTCCTTTATTATCAATGCCGAGCTTGGGGCTCTGCGTTCGCAGGGATGAGTTTATGGAGATGCCCCTAAGCCAATCCAACTGAGCATTATTTGCCAATAGTCACTTTTTTCCTTACTTGCAGGTTCTTGGCGCTCTTGGCGCTCTTGGCGCTCTTGGCGCTCTTGGCGCTCTTGGCGCT
>REDX01000241.1 GCA_007695355.1 Planctomycetota bacterium | reverse complement strand
TTATCCTCATTTATCCTCATTTATCCTCATTTATCCTCATTTATCCTCATTTATCTTATTATTTACTGCATGTCCCTCATTTACCTTACTGCATGTCCCTCATTTACCTCATTTACCCTCATTTACCTTATTTATGTCCCTTATTTATGTCTCCCGCGGAAGTTCTACGGAGTCATCTCGAGGGCCGCCAGTTCTCGGCGCCAGGATTCGCGCGTGGCCTCATCCACTTCGGGATCGGGCAGCAGGCTGCGCCGGGTGCAATTGAGTAGGGCGAGCAGGGTTTGTCGGCGTCGTACTTGGGCCAGGGGGGGTAGCAGGCGGTCTTCGACCAGGGCCAGGATTTCGGCCTCGCTGAGGTCTTTGCCTAGGGTATTGCGCTGGGCCTGCAGTTCTCGGCGCAGGCTGGCGTAGGCGGCGGCAGACCAGTCATGGGTGTGGGCCAGCAGGCGCTTGCGCAATCCGTGTGAGGGTGCCAGGCACACCGGTTCGCAGGTCCAAAGGACGAAGGCCTGGCGCTCTTCCGGGCTGGGATCAAGGACCGGGATAATCAGATCCCCAGCTCTGCCGGGGCGGCGAAGGTCGGCCGAGAGGCGGTCGATGCGGGCGGTCATGAGCAGCCAAAAAACCTTACCTAAAAGCTTAGGGTCGCTCATCATGCTTTGTAGGCGGCCGGTGAGACGGCGTTCGGTTTCGTGGCTGCCCGGGCCCAGATCGCCAAATTGGGTGTCAGCTTCGTCGACCATAATTACCACCCGATCGAGGGCGGTGAGCAGGCGGCGCAGGCGCTCGACAATGGCATCGGTCTGGCCAAACCACTGCGAGCGCAGATTTTTGAGCTCTAAAACTGGCAGGCCCAATTCCCCGGCCACGGCCTCAAAGATAAAGGTCTTACCGGCGCCGATGGGCCCGCATACCGCGGCCCCGGAAAGGGCGGCGGCGCCACCGTGGCGCAGTCGCGGCACCAGCTCTTCGGCGAGAAAGCGCTTGAGGCGGTCAAAGCCCATGACCTGGGCAAGGGTGTGGTTGGGCCGGGAAAAGGAGATGGAATCCTCCCCCAATTGCGCCAGCAAATGCTCTTCCACCTTATCGATGAGGAGGGCCGGGCTCCAGGTGCCATGGTTATGGTTTATGCCGAGGAGCAGCTGACGCAGGGCATGGATGGTGAGGCCGGCCGAGCCGAGGGCTAGGCGCGTCCGATCCTCGGGGCTGAGTTCCGGGATGTCCTCGTGGGCGATATAGGCCTCGCGTAGTGCGAGATCCGGATCGTCCACCGTCATTTCTAGCATCTGCGGCAGTCGAGCGATGCGCTGATTGAGGGCGGCCCGGCTTTCACAGATGAGCACCACCGCATCGTAGGCGGCATTAAATTCGGGATCGGCAAACCAGTCGTGACAGATATGCAGGCGCTGGCGATCGGCATCGCCGAGGGAGGAAATCGTCGCCTCGGGGAGAATCAGATCGGCGGCCTCAATAATGATCAGCAGGTCCTCGCGCAGCACCGGCGCCCCCTGATGTTCGAGGCGCGAGCAACAGCAGAACTGGCGCAAGAGCTCGAGGGCCAGGGTTGGCTTGCCAATGGCCTGGGCACAGAGCTGGTCAAAGCCGGCATCAATATCGCCGGGGGATTGGCCGCTGGCTAGGCGCTGTAGGGCGAGGTCACCCGGGCCCAGGCCGGTGCGCCAGCGCACCCAGGCATCGCGCAGGCGACGCTGCACGGCTTCGCTTTGGAAGCGCAGGGGGCCATTGATTTCGTAGGTAATGACCAGCCGCCCGGGCACGCTCCAGGAGCGGCGTAGGAGTTCGGGCAGGGGTACCCATTCATCGTTCCCGTCGCCGTCGGGAGGGGGGAAGAGGTCGGCGACATTACCAGATAGAATAAGGCTGCGGGTCTGCCCGGCATTAAGCAGGCGCGCCGCGTCGCGCAGAAAGCGCAATTGAGAGCGGGTGGGAGAGGAGACCATGGGGGTGCCCGGACAGCCTATTCGGGCAGGCGCTCGCGTTCAGGGCTGGGCGCGGCCTTTTCACTGGCCTCGGGGCTTGGGGCATCGCTGCCGGCGGCCAGCCCCACCAGACGTTCGAACTCCGTATTGCCGGCGTTTTTACGGGCGTATTCCAGGAATTCGGCTTCGGCCAGTTTGTGATCGGTGCCCGCCAGCTCTTTGCTAACCCGGGCGCTGGCCTTGACTTCCGAGCGCATACGGCGCAGCTCGCCAAGCTTCTCTGAGGTGGAGTCGGTGCCAATGCCGGAAAGAGCATCATTGAGTTCGGCCTCTTGCTTGGCCGAGATCACATCGGCCACCGCCTCGTTAGCTTCCGAGCGCAGCTTTTCGATTTCCTTGCGCAGCACTTCCAACTGCAAGGTGTGCTCTTTAATGCGCCGGCCAAAATCCTCGATTTCGCCTTCGGCTTCATCGACGCGGGCCTGCTTTTCGGTGCCGGTGGAGGTGAAGTCATTAAAGGCGTTCAGGCATTTCTGGTAATCGGGGTCGCTCTGGATGACGGATTTATCGGCGCCCTTGGCCTGTAGTTCGCCCACCCGCTGCTGGGCCTTGGCGAGGGCGCCGGCCTTGAGATCTTCCAGGTGCTTGAGTTCTTCGCTCAGATTTTTGACCTGACTCATCTTGTGTTCTTGCTGGGCGATGAGTCCGGCCACCGCTTCTTTATATTGCTGGATGCGCTTGGTCTTTTCCCGGATCACATCATCGTACTTCGAGCGCATGGCGTGGGGATCTGTATCCATGCGTCGGGCCGAGGACTCAACCCGGCCACTAACCAAATATCCGAGGCTGCGGAACCAACGACCGATGGCGCGAAACATGGCGAATCTCCAAGGCCTCCCGCTGGGGGGCCGGGGCAGGTGTTGGCGATTACGGTATGGAGCTCAGGCCTGGTCGCAAGGAAATGGTGGTACCGAGCCGGCAGAAAATCATTTCCCTTCGTCAAGGCCTTTGCTAGGGTCCTCGTCCCTATGATTGATGAGATGCTGACAACCTTACTCGGCTTTCCGACGGTAATCTGGACCACCCTTATGCTCGCTATCCTGGGCTATTGGTCTCTGGTCATGGTTGGCGCCCTCGGCATTGATATTTTCCCCGGCGATGCCGAAGCCGAGATCGATGCCCAGGTGGAGGGGGGGGGTGTACTCAGCGGCCTTTCCCATGCCCTCTCCCTGGGCCAGGTGCCGCTGACGGTGGTGATCTCCTTGCTGGTTTTCAAGTCCTGGCTGATCAGCATTGCCGCTCAGCTTTTCATTATGCCCTTACTGATTAGTGGCATTCTCGTCGGCCTCATCGGTACCACCATATTCCTCGGCAGCTTTGTCGGCGCTCTCTGGCTAACCACCTACACTGCCCGTCCGCTTAAGCCTCTCTTTCGGGTGCACACCGTCCGCGGCGCTGGCAATCTCATCGGTGGGCAGGTTATCATCACCTCCTCAAGGGTCAGCGAAACCTTCGGTACCGCCATCTTCAAGGTGCCCGATCACCATGGCCAAGAGCTTCTGCTGAATGTGGTCTGCGACATACCCAATGATATGGCCATGGACTCGGCGGCGGTAATCACTAATTATGACCCTCAATGCGGCAGCTACACCGTGCGGCCCCTCGCCCAGGTGGGCATGGTCTCTACGCGTTCGGAATCCCTCCCCCAGGAATCTTAACCTTATCTTTTCATCCTCCCTACACGGAGCCCCTCCATGTTGATTTATGTGATTCTCGCTGCGGCGATCCTGCTCTTTATTCTCTTGGGCATTATAATCATGATCTTCTCGCTCTATCGCAAGGTAGAGCAGGGTAAGGCGCTGATTATCAATAAAATGAAACGCGAACCTGACGTGGTCTTTACCGGTGGTGTCGTTATCCCGGTTATCCACAAGGTGGAAATTATGGATATCTCGGTGAAGACCATCGAGATCGACCGGCAAGGCAAGAACGGCTTGATCTGCCGCGATAATATTCGCGCTGATATAAAGGTGACTTTCTTCGTTAAGGTGAACCCCACCGCTGACGATGTGCGCAAGGTGGCCACCAATGTCGGTGTCCAACGGGCCAGCCGCCGGGAAACCCTGGAAGAACTCTTTAGCGCCAAGTTCTCCGAAGCCCTGAAAACCGTCGGTAAACAGATGGACTTTGAGGACCTCTATAATGAGCGCCAAAAGTTCAAAGAAGCGATTATCGATGTTATCGGCAAAGACCTCTCAGGTTATGTGCTTGAAGACAGCGCCATTGACTATCTCGAGCAAACCCCGCTCTCCAGCTTGGATCCTGACAACATTCTTGATGCCCAAGGACGGCGCAAGATTATCGACCTCACCACCAACCAACGGGTGCACGCCAACGAGATCCAGCGCGAGGGTGAAAAGGCGTTGAAGAAGCAAGACGTCGAAGCCCGCGAAGCCATCCTTGCCCTTGAGCGCCAGGAAGCCGATGCGGTGGCCAAACAGCAGCGCGAAGTTGCGGTGGTTGCCGCCCGCGAGACCGCGGAAATTGAGAAGGTGCAGTTCGAAGAGAAATACCGCTCTGATCAAGCCAATATCGAAGCCGAGCAGAAGCTTGGCATCGACCGCGAAAACGCCCAGCGCGAAGTCGAAGTAGCAGCTAAAAATCGCGAGCGTGTTATCGCTGTGGAAGAAGAGCGGGTTGAGAAAGAGCGCGATCTCGAACGCATCAACCGCGAGCGTGCGGTGGAACTGCAGCGTATTGAGAAAGAAAAGGCCCTGGAAGTCGAGCGTAAGAATATCGCCGAGGTAATCCGCGAACGGGTGGTGGTGGAAAAGTCGGTAGCCCAGGAAGAAGAGCGGATCAAGGATATCCGCGCTACCATGGAAGCCGATCGTATTAAGCAGGTGGCGGTAACCCGCGCCGAAGCCGAAGCTGCCGATCGCAAGATCCGCGAAGTTCAGGCCGCCGAAGCCGCTGAGCTCTCTGCGGTGCATAACGCCAAAGAAAAACTGGTCCTCGCCGAGGCCGAGCAGGCCGCCGCCGAGAAGGAAGCCCAGGCCGCCATTCGTCGCGCCGAAGGCAGCCAGGCCACCGCCGCCGCCGATGGCTTGGCCGCGGCCAAGGTTAAGGAAGCCGATGCTGCCGCCAGCGAGAAGCAGGGCTTGGCTCAGGTCCGGGTGGAAGAGGCCCAGGCCAAGGTCATCGCCCTGCGCGGCAAGGCGGAAGCCGATGCGGTGCGCGAGAAGATGGCCGCCGAGGCCGCCGGCATCTCAGAGAAAGCCGAAGCGATGAAGCTGCTCAACGAGAGCACCCGCTCCCACGAAGAGTTTCGCCTGCGATTGGAGAAGGACCTCTCAATCGCCAAGGCCGAGATCAGCGCCCAGGTGGAAATCGCCGAGAAGAACGCCCATGTCATGGCTCAGGCCCTGGAGAAGGCCAAGATCGACATTGTCGGTGGCGACGGCCAATTCTTCGATCGCTTCGTCAAAGCGGTCACCTTCGGCAAGAGCCTTGATGCCGCCCACGGGCGCAGCGATCTCCTGCAGCACGCCGCCAGCGACTATATGGAAGGCGGTCGTTCTTTGCCCGCCGATTTGGTTCAGGTCCTAGGCAGCGGCAAGCTGGGTAGTGGAGATGTCAAAAACCTGGTGAGCTCCTGGCTGATGCGCAAGATCGGTACCAGCGATCCGGCCAAGGTGCAAGAGCTTCTGGCCAAAGCCAAGGAGTTGGGTTTTGATGATCTAAGCGGCTGGCTACAGAACGAGAAATAAGCCGCCAGCAGGGCCAGCCAGCGCTCATTTCCGCTGGCTGGTCATTGATCCCCGCGATCTTCATCCCCCCGATCTGGAGCCCTGAGTACCGTGGCCGACGAGCAACAGCAACAGCAACAGCAGGCCCTGGATGGCGGCACCTATGAAGTTATCCGCCGGCGTTTGAGCGACCAGGCTCAGGAGCTGCGTAGTCGCGTCGGCCAGCTCAATGCCCGGCGCACCGAAATCTTCGGCGGCACCGAAACCCGCCTCCTCGATACCTTCCACCTACAGACCGAACATAACTGCGTGGCCCGCGACATTGTCCGCGCCCAGGGTAATAAGCTGATCTTTGGCTACCAGGTCTTCATGGGCCTCAAGCGCGCAACCGCGGTTTCCGATGTCTTCGCTAAATTTAAACTCGAGGACGGGGCCCTCCTTCCAGCTGAGCGCGAGGCCCTTAACGACCCCGCATTTATTAAAGATTTCACTGAACTTTTTCAGTACTACAAAGACGCCCGTCTGCTACAGCTTCGGCGCACCGAAACCCACCTTTTAATGATTTTTCAAGTCGGTGCTCGCGCCGGCGATGTCAAAGTGCTGCGCTGGGCTTTAGACGGTGATGGTCTTAAATACATCGATAACCGCGGCGAGCGCGACCATGTACTGCCGCCCCGCTATTCCTGGGAATGGACGCGCACCACCCGCGATATGCACGTCTACGGGCAGCACGCCCATATTAATATTGATGACACTATCTTTGTCGAGTGCACCGAAGGTGATTTGACGATTAAGGTTGAAGATAACACCGCCTCCGGTGACGGTATCTATGCAGAACCGGTGGATAATGCCACCCAGGGCCTGGATGATGCCCAGATTGCCTATGCCAATTTAGAGAGCTGCATTGTCCTGCGCATGCGCCCCTACCAGGAGACGGTGGATCGCTATATCGTCTATAATAAACAGGCCTCGGAGGCGGTGCGCCTGGATGCCATCGGTGTCGCCTGTCAAGAATTGCCCGAGGGCCACGGTCTGATTTTCCCCAATGGTTATTATTTGGCCACTGGCGATTATAAAGTCTTTCCCCATCGCGCTGAGGGCATGGCCTTTGTGCGCTCGGTGCGCTCGCCCAATGGTGAAGATATCGCTTATATCTTCCACGATACCACCGGCGGCAATTATATTATTCTGCAGTATAATCTGATTAGCCGCGAGGTAGCGAATCCCATACTGTGTTCCGGCTATGCCCTCTATCCCAATGGCCGCTTGATACTCTTCCGCGCCGACGATGCGCCCACCCGTTCGCACACCATGCAGCTATGGGCCACGCCCTTCGAGGACGAGTCCTACGCCCTCTCCAAGCCGCGGCCGCCGGGATCCCATCTCGCCACCATCGGTAATCGTGATTTGGTGCGTGCCATTTCCGACTGTCTGCATATTGTCCGTTTGGTTGCCGATCAAAAGCCATCGCGGGTAGTCTACGAGGATCTTCTCGCCACGATTACCCGCACCCTCGATCAATTCCATTGGCTGGGCCATGCCGAGGCCTGCGGCCTGCGCGAGCAATTGCTCGTTACGCAGAAAACCGCTGACCAGGTAATCGGCGAATTCGAGAAGGTGCAAGAGCTCACCAAGCAGGCCAGCCAACGGGTGCGCAGCCTCAGCGATGAGGTGCGCGCAACCTTGCGTGAGGTGGCGATTGCCGCCTACGAGCACATCGACGAATTCGTCACCGTGCTCGCCAGCATCCGCCGCCGCCGCGGCCAGGTGCAATCCCTGCGCGAAGTGCGTTATACCAATGGCGAAGTCCTCGATGCTTTAGATACCGATCTGACGAAGGCCGCCGATGATCGCTCGCGCGCGGCGGTGGAATTCCTCCTTCAACCGGAGGCGGTGCAGCCCTATTACGACGAGGTTGCAAGCCTCGAGAAGGAAGCCCAGGCGGTGAGTAAAACCGCGGACCTGCGCCCGGTGGTTGGGCGCATGGACGAACTGGGATCTGGCTTGGATATGCTGATGGAAATCGTCGGCAGCCTGGAGATCGACGACCCGGTGGCGCGGACGCAAATCCTGGAGCGCATCTCCGAGGTTTACGGCCGGCTCAACCGCGCCAAAGCAGTGGCCGCCGCCCGCCGCGCAGACCTTGGCAGCCACGAGGGTCAGGCCGAGTTTGCGGCCCAGTTCACGATTCTCTCGCAAACCGCCAATAACTATTTGGGCCTGGCCAAGGAGCCCGCCCAGGTCGACGATTTTCTTGGCAAATTACTCTTGCAGTTGGAGGAAATCGAAGGCCGCTTTATTGAATTTGATGCATTTACCGAGCAGCTCTCAGAAAAGCGTGAAGAAATTTACGAGGTCTTCCAGAGTCGCAAACAAACCCTGCTAGATGAGCGTCAGCGTCAGGCTAATTCCCTCTCCCGCGCCGCCGATCGCATTCTCGATGGCGTGCGCAAGCGGGCCCTGAGCTTTAGCAGCCTGGATGATTTAAATGCCTGGTTTGCCGCCGATCCGATGCTCGGCAAACTGCGCGATATCGTTAAGCGTCTGCTGGACTTGGGCGATTCGGTAAAATCCGATGATATTGAAAGCCGGATTAAGGCCTCCCGCGAGGATGGCGTGCGCGCCCTGCGCGATAAGTCTGAACTCTTTGAAGGCGAAGTCGTCAAACTGGGCCGGCATCGCTTTAGCCGCAATAGCCAAGACCTGGAACTTACCCTACTGCCCCGCGATGACGGCATGTGTTTCCATCTCAGCGGCACCGATTACTTCGAGGCGGTGCGCGATGAGGCATTTCTCGCTACCCGTCGTTTTTGGAATGAGGACTTAATCAGCGAAGATGCTAAAGTTTACCGCGCTGAATTTCTCGCCATGCACATTATCCGCATAGCCGAGAAGGGGGGCCAGGTTGGCGATCAGCGCCTCAGTCTCGAGTATCTGCAGAAAGTGGCTCTCGATGAGGCTGAGCTTACCGCCCTGGTGCGCCGGGTTGCCGGCGATCGCTACGAGGAAGGCTACGAGCGGGGGTTGCACGATGCCGATGCGGTAAAAATCCTGTATGCCCTGCTGCACCTGCGGGCCACCTGCGGCCTCTTACGCTTCCCCACCGCCGCCCGCGCCCTGGCCCTGCTGTGGTGGGCTGATCTGCCCGATGCCGAGCAGCGCAAGCGCCTGGCACGCCGCTGCCGCTCCTTAGTCAGTCTGCGCGGCCTTTTTGG
Organism: Planctomycetota bacterium; assembly: GCA_007695355.1. GTDB lineage: Bacteria > Planctomycetota > UBA11346 > UBA11346 > UBA11346 > REDP01. The sequence goes on along the minus strand of REDX01000241.1, from coordinate 1,350 downwards.
CGCTGGTCCCGAGCAGCAGGCCCAGATCAGGGAAATGGCGGAGCTCATCGGCAGCTACGAAAACCGCTGTGGCCTGGCTGCCGATGGCGATTCCCATGCCCGCAATGCTGCCAGCTACTTGCTTGAGGAATTGGCGGCGGGAGACGATTTCCAGGCGGTGCGCTCGGGCGAGGCCGAGGAGTGCGAGCAGGCCTTCTGGGCCGATTTGTCCACCCGCGGGGCCGACGATCGTCTGCGCCGCGACCTTGCCCGTCTCGCCCGCAACCGCGAAGAGCAGTGGCAGTTGGCCAAGGCCTGGATCGATCGTTGGGCCGAGCAGCAGCATCCCGAGTGGCAGCCGATTATTGACGAAGTGGCCCTGGGCCTGTGTCTGCCGGAATTGCCCCGCACCTCGGTGCACGCCCGCTCCCAGGTCGAAGTTGAGGGCCTACTGGGCCAGCACGGACGCATCAGCGGCGGCCGCATGGAGCTGCGCCTCGATGATGTTGAGGCCCGCCTCAGCCGCTTTATCGAACAGCGCATTCCCGCCTACCGCGCCTACCATGACCAGCGCCGGGAGTTGGTGACCCGCGAACGCGAGCGACTGCGCTTAGAAGAATTCAAGCCCAAGGTGCTTACCAGTTTTGTCCGCAATAAGCTGATTAATGAGGCCTATCTGCCGCTGATCGGTGATAATCTGGCCAAGCAGATTGGCGCCGTCGGCGATGCCAAGCGCACCGACCTGATGGGCCTCTTATTGCTGATCTCGCCCCCGGGTTACGGCAAGACCACCCTCATGGAGTACGTCTCTTCGATTATGGGTCTCACCTTTATGAAGATCAATGGGCCCTCCCTTGGTCACGAGGTAACCAGCCTGGATCCCGAGCAGGCCCCCAATGCCACTGCCCGCCAGGAATTGGAGAAGCTCAATTTGAGCTTTGAAATGGGCAATAATGTCATGATCTATGTCGATGACATTCAGCACTGCCATCCTGAATTTTTGCAAAAATTCATCTCCCTGTGCGACGGTCAGCGGCGCATCGAGGGCGTGTGGCGTGGCCGTACTCGCACCTACGATATGCGCGGTAAAAAGGTGGCGGTGGTCATGGCTGGCAACCCCTATACCGAATCCGGCGAGCGCTTCCGCATTCCTGATATGCTCGCCAACCGCGCTGATACCTATAATCTCGGCGATATTCTCGGCGGTCACCAAGGGGCTTTTGAACTCTCCTATTTGGAAAACTGTCTCACCGTCAATCCGGTGTTGGCCCCCATTGCCTCGCGCTCCCAGGCCGACTTCTATCGTCTGCTGCGCATCAGCCAGGGCGAAGACGAGCTGCGCTCGGAGTTAGAGCATCCCTATTCCGGTTT
>REDX01000138.1 GCA_007695355.1 Planctomycetota bacterium | reverse complement strand
TCATACCCCTCCCCACACAGATACGCACGGCGCACACAGCGCGAAATACAGTGCAACCAGGGCGGGGCGGCAGGATCGAATTGGCGTTGGCGGGGTTGGCGCATGGGGGAAAGGCTAAGGGAAACGGAGCTAGGTCAAGGATAAGCATGCCTGTCCCTTATATTGCTTTATTTGCTTTATTCACTTTATTTGTATGCCTGTCCCATTATTCAGTCCCTTTATTCATTATTTGTATGCCTGTCCCTTTATTCATCCCTTTATTCACCTTTATTCAATTTAGCCAGCCAATTTAGCCAGCAGCCGGTTCAGGAGCGCTGTACGCTCAACAGGGCATAGGTGAGCGCCGTCATCACCTCCCTTGCATTGCGCAGGTCGCTACCCTGCAGGGGTACTGTTGTGGCATAGATATTTTGCGCGGCATGCATGTAGAGCAGAATATTACAATCCCGGCAAGAGTACCGGTATGCCTCATCGACACACGGAGGTAAATGCCGATTCAACATCTTTTGTGCGAATCCCGTCCACCATAAGGACTGCGGCAGATTCACTTGATAATTATTAATGGCCCGACAGGCCAACTGCAAGAGCCTTCCTTCGGGAGTCGCCAAACGATCTATCATGGGCTTAACGATGGCTGCAACCATTCCCGAAAGGGTAAAATTCGGCCCATCGAGAGCACGTAAGCGCTCCAAGCGTTGCATGGCCAAAGAACCGATCTCGTCCAACACCAATTCTCTCAACAATACGCGTAGAGGTTCGCCAGTTAAATATGGCACATACCCCTCTGGTACACCCGATAGATCCATGGTCACCACTTCGCTAATGGATACATGGCCACCTCGAACCACGAGCTTCTTGAAATCAGTCAGGTTCAACACTTTCATTAGTTTAGACTGAACTCCCCTTGACAAATTACAATGGCGTATTCCGAAGTGCGCTGTTTAGCTGATTGAACTAGGTGCTGGGTGATGTTTGCCAAACGGCACCCCCCAAGTCCCCTTCCTGCCCGGGGATACCAGGGACAAAACCTCCTTGGGTAGGGCTTTTTGCCAAGTGCAAATCGGCGATCCAAGGGTGCCTGCATCCTCTACCTGCACCTGCGTTATTTAGCGATGGCGTTGTCCATGGGCCGGTGCTTGCGGCGGAGGATTTCCCGGATGACCCTTTTGGTGACCAGGGGGCCGCGGACCCTTGCAGCCAAGCAAGAGCGCGCTACTGCCAAAAAGAAAGGCGGTGATGATAAGGGCGACAGTAATCTTTCGCATGGGATCTCCGTAGATGTGATGAAAAACGGTGAACTTCAGCTTCCGTCCTCGAGGAGGATATTATCATCACACGGCGTCACAGGGGAAGGGCCATTCATGGTAGAAGGCGCCCCCCAGCTCACTAACCTACAGGCGACGGCGCGCCCTGCTCTGCCGGCGAGTACTTCCTTCAGCAAAGGGTTACAAGACGCCATGGCTCCCCTTAGCGGCTTATTGCTTCCCCTCCGTCTCAGGACATCTTGTACGCAGCAAACGCCTTCCTCACGGATGCGGGCAAGAACGCACAAGAAGGATCAGCCGAAGATTCCTACGTCCAATCTCGCTCAGTCAGCCGCCGTCGAGGCCCCTGTGGCAGCGTTTACAGTGGATTAAAGAGGCCCTGTCGCTGGCTGAGCGCCTGCACAAGTCTCCCCCGGTAAGCTCGCCAAGCTAGGCGCGGCAGGGAGTAGCGGCGCCGCCCACCAGCAATTCAACAGATACCCTTGCCGAGCGATCGGCGCCATCGTGGACATGCATCTGTAAACTCTCAGTGCCGCGATAATGGGAGAAATCGGGGCTATAGACAGTTGCGTTCAGATGCAGGGAACCCGGCACCCACAGGGCCTCATCCAGCGCAAGCTGCGACATCTGATTGCTGATTTGGCAGATGAAGCCACTCGCCAACATCTGGCCATCTGCCTCGCCAACACTGTAGAGCGCGGTAAAGCCCGCTCTAACCACAGCGACCACCTCAAGCCTCTCGTCCCGTACCGCACCGCCGGCATGCAGACTACGAACATCTTCTTGCTCGGTGGCTTCAAACAGTGGTACGATGACACCCAGCAGTGCCCAAAAAGAGGAAAGCTGCGCATCGGGACCCCTATGGATAAACCGTTACACAACGCGCCGACACCTGGCTGGTCATGGCTGGGCGTCGCAGTGCATAGCTCATTGCAAAGATCACCAGTGGCCCCGCGCCGGTAAGGCGGGGAATGTCCAGGGACTTTAAATAGCCACCTCGAAACACCTATTGATGGATGAGGAGGGCCATTGAGGCCGGGGGCCACATGGTGTGGTAGTATGCCCATACTGCGATACCACAATCGCCCAGGCAATCCGCGCCTTATCACGGAGGCATACGTATGGGCCTAGTCGAGGTCCGAAATAACCGGAAAGCAGAAGATTTTTCCATCACCGCTGCGGCCGGTGCAGGCGTGGGTGCGCAGGGCCTGTACCATCTGATCCAGATCGGCGGATTCGACGATGCCGCTAATGGCCACCTTGGGTAGGAGTTCAACTTCGCTGCCGATGCCGGTGGTGCGAGTTCCGGATCCCTGCACCTCCTCGGCAACTAAAGCCTCGACTTGGCCCTGGGCGGCGAGGTCGAGAAAGACCTGCTCCGCCAATTGGGCGCGGACAATGGCGAGAAAATGCACCGGCATTAAGCGTTCTCGTGCCAAGAACCAATGGTGCGGAATTTTTGGTAGCGACCCTCAAGTAAGTCTTCGAGGGGCAAGGCCTGCAATTCATGGAGGTGACGCAAGACGACTTCGCGCAGGCGTTCGGCCATGGTTTCGGGGGCACGGTGGGCACCACCCGCGGGCTCCTGCACAATCTCATCGACAATACCCAGATCTTTGAGGGCGTGGCTGGTGAGTTTAAGGGCTTCGGCGGCCAGCGGCGCCTTGCCACCATCCTTCCAAAGAATGGCGGCGCAGCCCTCGGGGCTAATCACCGAATAGTAGCTATTCTCCAGGGTGATAATGCGATCGCCAACGCCAATGCCGAGGGCACCACCGGATCCCCCTTCGCCAATGACCACGCAGACCACCGGCACCCGCAGTCGCGACATATCGCGAATGTTTTCGGCGATGGCAATGCTTTGTCCGCGTTCCTCGGCACCAATACCCGGGAAGGCACCGGGCGTATTAATAAAGGCAACGATGGGCAGGCCAAAGCGCTCGGCCAGGCGCATTTTGTGCATCGCCTTGCGATAGCCCTCGGGATGGGGGCTGCCGAAATTACAGCGCCGGCGCTCGTGGACGTCTTTACCCTTCTGCTGGCCCACCACCATCACCTTGGTTTGGCCAATGGTGCCTAGCCCGCAGATAATTGCCTCGTCATCGCCAAAGGCGCGATCGCCGGCCAAGGGCACGAAGTCGGTGACCATATGATCGATGTAGTCGGAAGTCTGGGGACGCGCCGGATGCCGAGATAGTTGCACCCGCTGCCAAGCGTTGAGGTTATCGAAGGTCTTGCGGGTCATGACCTCGAGTTTATGGCGCAAGGACAAAATCTCGTCGTCCATGCCCAAACCGGTCTCGGAGGCCAATTGGTCCAATTCCCGGATCTTGTGCTCTATTTCCAGGAGCGGATCAAGAAAATCAAAAGGCTTGCTCACGACGCTCGAACTCCCAGCCAATGGCTTGATGCAAGCCGGAAATCCCATCCCGGCAGATCCGAACAGCGTAGATCACAGCGACACAAGGCAAGCCGCCGACAGAATCCTGGAAAATCTCCCGCTGGGCTGGGTGGCACTTTTCCCCTTTCCTTTGTCAGTGGCTCCTAGCCTACAGGCCAATGACGACGCTAACCCAGCATGTAGAACGGGAACTGAAGTGGGGGCTGAGCGCTACCGATCACCATCGAGCGCGGGGGCTTTTGCAGCAGCAGTTCGGCCCAGCGCAACTGCTACGCCAGGAAAATCGCTTTTATGATTGCGCCGATGGGCGCCTGCGGGCAGCGGGGACAAGCTTGCGCCTGCGCCGGGAAAACCAGGGCTGTCTGCTGACCATTAAGTCCCAGCGCCACACCAGCGGTGCCCTCCACTATCAAAACGAAATTGAGTGCTGGCTCAATACCAGCTATTGGCCCCGGCACCCGAGGCCACTGGACGCCAGCGCCCTGCCCCTGCCAGCGGCCTTGCGCCAGCAGCTGGGCCCCGGGAACCTATCTTTTCTTGGCTCCTTCGCCAATACGCGGCTACAGTGGCAGCGCTCGGGGGAGCTAATCTGCCTCGATAGCACCCGCTTTGGCCCGCATTGGACGGAGTGGGAGATTGAAATCGAGATCGCCAGCGAAGAGGGTCGCGAAGCACACTGGCGCCACTTCTTTGCCAGCCAGGGCATTGGCCTGCAGGATCAGCAGCGCAGTAAGCTGCACCGCTTCTTTGCCGGGCAGGAAGGCGCCTGAGCGGCAAGCCCTGGCTTGGCTAATCGGTGAGGACGCCGTCTAGGAGGACCACGTAGCGACGCGTGCTCGGATCGCTGCTGAGACGCTTTTGATCGGCGTCACCCCAGCTCCCGGCAAAGGAGAATACCTGGCCTCGGGATGGGGTGGCGGTGAGCATATTGCGGGAATCCAAGAGGGTGAGCCGGACGTAGGGCAGGCGCGTCACATTACCGAAGCTGTTTTCAAAGCCCACCTCATCGTCGCCGCGATCGACAAAACGATGCTGGCCCTGGGCCCGAGAGCTAAAGACCAACACCACATTCCAGCGTCCATCTCCGCCACTGGCGCTCACCACACGGCCCAGGCCGGCGATGCGACCGCGTTGTTGAAACTCGCCTTCGGCAAGGGGAAGGGTGGCATTGAGGGAGCTATCCCAGCGCAGATCGCGATCCAAGGATTCTGGATTGGCGGGGCGCAGGGCGTAACTGGTGCGGGTGGCAAAACTGATCACCACCACCAGCACCAGCAGCAGGCCGGCGGCAGCGGCCAGCACCACCGATTGCTTAAACCAGGGCTTGGCCACCGGGTCATCCGGGGACTTACCGCAGGTGCGGCAGGTGTCGCGGCCTGGGCGATTGCCGGCGCCGCAGTGGGGGCAGATCCACAAGTCTTTGCGCGCGCCAGGTTTAAGCTCGGCATCATCGGGTTCATCATCCGGATCCTCACTGCCACCAGCGAAAGGATCGAAGCCCGCTTCCGGGCTTGCCTGCGGAGCCGGCGGTTGAACCGTCGCTGGGCCAGAGGAGCGGGGCGGCGGAAGTGCGGGATCCGGAACCAGTGCAGGAACCTCTACCGGCTCAGCGAAGGGGTTAAACTTTCCCTCCTCTTGTTTACCCGCGACCGGTGGAGCGGGACGGGAAGGCGGCTGGGGCTTATCCTCATCTTCAATAAAACCGGGGAAAAATTCCTCGTCCTTACTCATGCTCGTCACTCCTGTAGTCAACTAATGTCTTAGTGATGCCCGGCCTTGAGCAGGGGGGCTTTAATCAATCCCCGTAGTTGGCCGGCGAGCTTGCGCGCGGCGGCAGCGCTGGGGGCCTCGCTAATAATCCGCGCCGCCGGCTCGGTGCCTGAGGCGCGCAAATGCAGCCAGGAATCAGGCCAGATCAGCTTGAGCCCGTCCTGAACATCAATAACAGCGCCCTGCACCAGCGGGCTCTCCAGCACCTGCGCAATGGCGGCGGCCACCGCCGCCCGATCTAAGCCCACCTTTTCTTTATGCATGGCATAGCTGGGAATCTCCGCCAGCAAATGGCTTAGCGGCTTTTCTCGGCGGGCACAGTAGTCGAGCACCAAGGCCATGGCAGCTTGACTATCGCGGCAGAATACCACCCGCGGATCTACCACGCCGCCATTACCTTCACCGCCAATCAGCGCCTGACTCGCCTGCATGGCATCAAGGACGTGGGCCTCGCCTACCCGAGTGCGAATGACCTGGGCACCATGGCGCGCAGCGACATCTTCGAGCATGCGACTGGTGGAAAGATTCGTTACCGCCACCGCATCGGGGCCGACATCAGCAGCACTGAAACGAGCGGCGGCGCACAGCACTAGGGTATACTCTTCGCCAATATAGCGGCCACGCTCATCGATAATCGCTAGACGATCGGCATCGGGATCTTGGACAAAGCCGAGATCGGCGCCCAGGGCTTTAACCATCGCCCCGGTTTCGGTGACATTGGCGGCAGTCGGCTCGGGATCGCGGGGGAAGGGACGATCAGGGCGATCGTAGATGGGGATGACCTCGCAGCCCAGCTGTTCCAGCAGTTGCGGAGCGATTACCGCACCGGCGCCATTGACGCTATCCACCACCACCCGCAGCCGACGCTTGTGCAGGCGCGCAAGGTCCACCGTGTCGAGCACTGCGCGGCAATGCAGGGCAATGGCATCGGGCTGATCCCGGCGCTGGCCCAGGGCCTGGTGCCCCACCCATAAATCCGCCGGCGGAGAAGCCATCAGCGCTAAGACCTGCTCTAATTCATCGCCATCCACATTGCGCCCGCGGCGGGTATATATTTTGAGGGCGTTCCAGGGTTCGGGATTATGGCTGGCGGAGATTTGCACCCCAGCCCCGGCGCGCAGGCGCCGCACCATCAGCGGCACCGTGGGGGTTGGCACAATGCCGAGGTCGATCACCTCGCAGCCAACACCGCGTAAGCCGCTGGCCAGGGCATCGGCCAATAGGGGCCCACTATCACGGCTATCACGGCCCAGCACCACGCCCTTACCCTTGGCCAAGCGACGGCCCACCGCCGCGCCAAGGGCGCACATCAGGGATGGATTCATGGCCGGGCCAACAATGCCGCGGATGCCGGAGACCGAAACCACGCAGGACGCAAGATCTGAACGCATGGACTGACTATGACAGGGCAGGCAGCTGGCTCAAGGGCACAGCCACGGGATCACCCAGGGCGGCGCAAAGCTTGTCTGGAAAAGGAATGCCAGCTTCGCACGGCATGCTTTTAGCGCAAAAAACACCCCTTTCGGGGCTTTTTTCTGGCCGATCAGGAGATCGGCGCTCCCAGGGACAAGCTTTGCGCCGCCCTGCGGGATTACCGGAGCTGTAACCATCCCAGCTCCACGGCAATCGACGATGGACGATGGGGAAATTCCCTCCTCCCGCTTCTCGGTCCCGACGATTGTGCCGCCGCCGCTGCGGCTACGATGGATCCTCAAGTAAAAGTGCGAAGGACGTTCCATGGCCGCCACCGATCCCTGTTTTTCCCACGCCGATGAACACCTCGCCTGGCTGCAGAGTCAGGCACGGCTGCCCCAGGGCTTTCGCGTCGGCAGCACCAAAGTTTCCTTTGTCAGTGCCGAAACCGGCAAGCCGGCCGAGAGCACCCTCACCCTCATCAGCCTTGATCAGCCAAGCCCGGTTAGCGCCGGCGTTTTCACCCGCAATGCCTTTCCCGGGGCACCGGTGCGCATTGGCCGGGAGCGCCTGCAGGCGCCGCTATGGTCAACCATCGTGATTAATAATAAGGTGAGCAATGTCTGCGCCCCAGAGGGCGAGGCCCGTTCCCGCGCCCTTTGTGCAGCGGTGGCGCGGCAGCTCGGCGTCGATGAAAGCGCGGTGGTCCCCTGCTCCACCGGGGTCATCGGCTGGCGTCTCCCCGCCGCCGAACTCATTAACGCCCTGCCCACCGCCATCGCCAGCTTACAAAGCGCCACCATTCTGCCGGCCGCCCAGGGCATCGTCACCACCGATCTCTATCCCAAGATTCGCCGCCGCGATTTTTCCGGTGGCGGCAGCATCGTCGGCATCGCCAAGGGTGCCGGCATGATTGAACCAAACCTTGCCACCATGTTGGTCTACCTCCTTACCGATATTAGTATCCCCCGCGAGGTTTTACGCCAGCTACTGCAGGAAAGTGCTGACGATAGCTTTAACTGTATTTCCGTCGATAGCGATGAAAGCACCTCCGATACCCTCCTCGCCCTAAGCTCCCAACGGGTCACCGGGGTGAGCACGGAAACCTTTGCCGAAGCCCTGCGCGGAGTCTGCCAGGAGTTAGCCGAGGACGTGGTGCGTAATGGCGAAGGCGTGCGACATGTCCAGCGGGTACGGGTATGCGGTGCCCCCAGTCGGGAACTGGCCCGCGGCGTGGGTAAGGCAGTGGTCAACTCCCCGCTTTGGAAAACCGCCCTCGCCGGTAACGATCCCAATGTCGGGCGGCTGGTGGCCGCGGTCGGCAAATATTTGGGCCGCCACCATCCTGACTGCCCGGTAGAGAAAACCCGTATCCACCTCGGTGATGCGGAAATTTTCTCTGGCGGCCAATTTACTCTGGATCCGGTCACCGAAGCCCAGCTCAAGAAACTTCTCGAGCACACAGAGCTTTATCCGGCCAAGCCCGCTGCCGATGGCATTACCTTTGTTCCTCCGCTGCGCTTTCCATCCCATCCCCGGGTGGTGCCGATCACCATCGACCTCGGCCACGGGGATGCCTGGGTAGAAGTGGTTGGCGGCGACCTCACCCATGAGTACATAACCGAAAACGCCGATTACCGGTCTTAGGTCGCTCTCGCCGCGAGATCGAGAAGCGAAAGCCGAGGGGCGCTCTACGCCGTTCGCAGCAAGCGCCTGAAGGGGGGGCGCGGCGAACCCTACAGCCCTTTTTCCGGCACTTGGCCCTGCACTGATCCGCAGCATTCCGTTTTTGCGGCGGCGGGATAGGCTCGCCACCATGCGCACCGCCCCCCTCCTCGCCATCTTGCTCCTTGGCTGTGGCCTCGTAAACGCTTTGGCGGCCAGTGAGGCCGAACAGCGACGGGAAGATATCCGCTCTCAACTCACCCGCATGACCGCAGCCGCAGAGTTGTCGACGGCATTCAATCTGATCCATGAATTAGTCGAGCCCAGTGTCGCCTCGATTCACATCAATCAGTCTTTGCTGCAATTGAATCGGGTCTCGGGATCGATTGAGAAGCGGGAAGTGGAAATCGGTGAGGGCTCCGGGTTTGTGGTCGCCAGCGATGCCTCGGTGAGCTACCTCATGACCAATGCCCACGTGGTTTTACAAACCAACCGTAACCAAGAATTTATTCGCGATGAAGCCGGCGCACCCCTGTGGCAGGGCACCATCCGGGTCAGCCTCTCGGATCAGCGGGTCATTGAAGCCGAACCCGTAGGCGCTGATACCAAAACCGATTTGGCGGTACTGCGCATCCCCATCGGCTCGTTGCCGGTGGTGACCTGGGGTGATTCGGATGCGGCACGGGTTGGTGATTGGGTATTAGCCCTGGGCTTTCCCCTGGGCGTGGGCTATTCTGCCTCCGCTGGCATTATTTCAGCAAAGGCCCGTTCTACTGGAATTTACCGCAATGAGGGCGGCTACGAATCCTTTATTCAAACCGATGCGGCAATCAATCCTGGTAATAGCGGTGGACCCATGCTGAATCTGCGCGGCGAAGTCATTGGTGTTAATGCCAATATCTTGAGTCGTACTGGGGTCTCCATTGGCTTGGGCTTTGCCATCCCCTCGAATCTGGCTCAGCGCGTCGCCGAAGATTTGATTGCCGACGGACGGGTATCCCGGCCGATGATCGGGGTGCAGATGACAGCCGTCGATCCTGCCCTGGCCGAGGAACGCCAGCTGGCCAATCGCCGGGCGGTGGCCATTGAACGGGTTATGCCCGGTTCGCCGGCGGCGCGGGCCGGCCTGCTTGGCGGCGACATTGTTACCGCCGTCGAGGGGCGATCGGTTTTCGGGATCGAACAATTTCGCACCCGTATCGCCTCGGCGCGCATCGGTGAAGAGCTACGTTTTACGGTTTGGCGCAACGGCGCTGAAGAAGAGCTGACCCTCATCCCAATGTCCTGGGAGGATTACGCCAATCTCGCCGGTGGCCTCGCCAGCCCCCGCGAGGCAGTAGAATGGCCCCGCTTCGGCCTGCGCTTGACCACTGATGAATTCCGCGGATTGGTGGTGGAGACGGTGGTCCGTGACTCGGTGGCCCACCGTGCCGGCCTACGCGCCGGCCATCGCATTCTGCGCATTGGCGGCATCGGCCCGGTCAATCAACTCGAGGGCCTGAGTCGACTCGATGGCAGCAGTGAGCTAACCCTGGAAATTTACCGCGACCGGCAAATTCTCCTTCTGCGACTGCGGCCCTAAGGCGACTGATCAACGACGAAAGACAAAAGCGCCCATCGGCAATCGGCAATCGGCGGGCGTCCGTCACGGCAATCAAATAAGAAATCAAATAAGGACACACACCGTGGACCGCTTTCACCCCTTGTGAGCCGGGAACTGGCTCGACAATAGGGCCATGGTGAGATCCAGCGACATTATTCTCGCCGAGGTCAGCGCCTTGGTGCAGCAGATTCAACAATCTGATTTTGACGAGTTTTGCCAGCATCTCCTGGGGGCGCGACGGGTCATGGCCTATGCCACCGGCCGCTCCGGATTTTTGCTGCGCAGCTTTATTATGCGCCTAAACCACCTTGGCATTAGCGCCTATTATGTTGGTGATGCCAGCACGCCCCCGGTGGCTCCCGGTGATCACTTCCTCACGGTTTCAGGTTCTGGATCCACCGCCACCAGCATCGGCGCTGCATCTGAAGCGCAACGCCTTGGCGCCATTGTCATTGCCATTCTCGGCACGCGAAGTTCGCCCTTAGGCGCACTGGCCACCCATGTTCTTGAATTGCCCGCTCCCCATAAGCGTGGTGTCGCCGCCCATGGTTTGCCCAGCGAACAAACCGCCGGCAGCCTTTTCGAGCAAGGCGCATTCATTCTCTTAGAGAGTCTGGTGCACCGCTGTTTTCTCGACCAGGGCCACGGCGTCGAAGCTGCGCTGCAGCGCCATGCCAATCTAGAGGCATAGCCAGCGCTTCCAACGCCTGAGCCGGCCTCGTTTTTTAGCCGGCGATCATGGCGTCGACGGCGGCGCCTTCGCTGGTGCCCTTAGGGCTGTAGAGATATTTCGGGCGGACGATGGGGGTACCACGGCCCATGCGCGCCTCGCAGCGCTCATACACCACCTGAATAGCAATGCCCACCACCCGCGACATGCCGAAGAGGACAGTGTAATAATCACTGTTTTCCAGGCCACAGGCGTGCAGCAGACTACCCGAGGCCAAATCCACATTGGGATAGGGATCGGCGATTCGGGGGTTTTGGCTAAGGATGGGCGGCACCACCTGACGCAGCATTTTCACCATACGGAAGTTCACGTCATTGGGGCAGAGCCTTTCGCCCAACTCAATGAGTACCGTCGCGCGGGGATCTTCAACTTTCAGCACGGCGTGACCAAAACCGTAGATCAGCAGCTTATTGGCCAAACGGTTCTGAATCAATTCGCGGGTGAGGCCCTCGGACGGGGTGCCGCCGACGGCGCGCACGCATTCCTCGACAAAGTTCAGGCATTCCTGATTGGCCTTGCCGTGACGGGGGCCAGCGAGGCCGCACATCGCCGCCAAGATGGATTCGTACATATCAGCCAAACCCGAGGCCACCGCCTTGCCGGTAAAGGTGGAGAGATTACCACCGCCGTGATCGAGATGCACCACGTCGAAGACCCGCATCAGCTCGGTCAGCCGCGCCTGACCGTCCGCATCCAGCCCAGGTACTCCCAGCATGCGCACGAAATCTTCCATATAATTCAAGTCTTCCGAGGGCAGAATGGGGTCTCCCCAGCCCTCGCGCAGGCGGAAAATGGCAGCGGTGGCGGCGGGAATCTTGGCGATCAGATTTAGGCAATCCTCACGGAAATCACCGGTGGCGTCGGTTACCCCCAAGGTGTTGATGGCGTGCAGGAACCACTTCATGGGGTGGCCCTTGCGTGGCAGGGTTTTCAGCGCGAAGAAGACCTGGGGATCTATATGACGGCGGCGTTTCAGCTCGGCACGAAATGCTTCCAATTCAGCCGCATCAGGAAAGCGTTTGTTAAGCAGAAGGTAAATCACCGCCTCGGGGTCCTCATGGGCGATCTCGGAGACCGGGCGACCAACGTAATGCAGGCCCGTTTGCGGATCCACATAGCTGGTCGTGCAGTAGCCAACAGGAACCCCGCGCAAGCCGGTTTCCATATGGGCTTCGGTGAGTTCCATCAGAACTTTGGAGCTGGTGTCCGTGGTCATCAACAAGTCTCCTTGGGGTTCCAAGCACGAGGACGTTCCTAGGTGTTTACGCCCTAGGTTCGCCGGACAAAACGCGTGAAGACGGGCAAATAACCTTGCCCGGCGCAGCACGTCGTGTGAAAGGTTCGGGCAGCAGAGCTTGGCCCCAGCCCTCTACTGGCGATGATGAAACGGTTACAGAAGCGCCTGCAACCGCTACTGGGGGTCCAAACGTTATGGTCTTTACCGGGGCTGTGAAGTACCAGAGTTGGCCGCATCGTGTCTGTGCCCCATTGCCTCCATCACTTCGACGCCGTTTGGATCTGGCAGGCCGAGGCCCGCAGCCCAGCCGGAGATGCCGCCGAGAGCCTAAAACGCATCCTCGGCCAGCAACCAGCCCTCAGCCTTGATCCGGTATGGGGCTGGATCGGCCCGGTGTCGCCGCCAACTGGCCTCTTGGAACTCGCCCATGCCGTCGCCGATCCCTGTTGGCAGCAGGCCCTTGCCATGCAGCCCCTCAGCGACCCCGATAATCCAGCTGCTTGGCCGGGGCTGATAATGAGCGTCAGCAAAGGTGATACGGGCGCCTGGCTTTCTGCCGCCGATCTGAGCCAGGCCTGGGCCCGCCACGGTATTCCGGGCTGCCTCAGTGCCCGCCTGGCCGCTGACTGGGGGCAGCGATTTTTCCGCGGCGCGCCACCGGTGGGGGCCTGTGCCAGCGGCCTTTTGGCCATCCTCGAGGCCGCCCGACTGGTGCAGCAAGGGAGCTGCCCCTGGGCCATCGCCGGTGCCGCCGACCGCAGCCTGCAGCCCCTCTTACTGGGCGGCTTCCGCAATCTCGGGGTAAGCTGCGGCGCCCATCTGCCGGCTGCCCATGCCGGCCAGGCCACCGGTTTTGCCCTGGCCGAAGGCGCCGCCGCACTGGCCCTCGGGCCGCGGCCCGCAGCCGGCACATCCCCCTGGCGCATCTGCGGTGGCGCCAGCCTGGGCGACGCCAGCCACGAAACCCGCTGCGATGATCCCCAGGCCCTGGGCCGCCTGCTGTCCATCCTCTGGGAGCTCTGTCCCCAGCCCGAGATGATTATCTGCCACGGCACCGGTACCGCTGCCGGGGACGCCCTGGAAAGCGCCGCCCTCGCCGCCGGGCCCTGGCGCCAGATTCCGCGGCTCTGCTGTAAGCCGATCATCGGCCACAGCCTGGGCGCCAATGCCGCCGTCGAGCTGGCCATTGGCCTGCACGGGCCCTGGCGCAGCCTGTGGAAACTATCCCTGGGTTTTGGCGGGCATTTAGCTGGCCTCGCCTGTCAGCGCTAAGGACAGCTGCCGCCAGTGCTGCCCACTGCATGAGCTGCAAAACCAGAAATCCGCGTAAAAATTGGCCCTCCATGTGCCTAGGCAGGCCGCGGAGATTTCGCGAAGTTTCATGGCATATTTATCAGCCCTTCACCTTGACTCCTAGGGTACCGCACTTCAACGCCTGAGCGCCGGTGTGTGGACCGGCCCAGGTTATGAGTCTCACCCCCTGTTTCCCTAAGGAGAAACGCATGTCTATTCGTACTGGCGCCTCTGCCCTGGGCATGGCCGCCGCTATTGCCGCTGGCAGCTTCGCCGCCGGCCCCCAACTCGCTGCCTCGGAAGTCGAGAAGGGCGATCTCAAGATCAAGTTTGGCCTGCGCCTGCAAGGCCGCATTGAATCCGCCTTCGGTGTCAAGAACGCTGCAAACCAAAACAGCGACATCGCCGCTCCCGCCGTCGCCCAAGATGATCGTCAAGATGTGGACTTCTACTTCCGCCGCATCCGCTTCAATATGGGCGGTAGCTGGAAGAACGATACCTTCTTCTATCTGAATCTGCGCATGGACGGCCTTGGCCAGCACACCACTGGCTTTGGCTCGGAATCCGCCAATCCCTCGGTGCACGATGCCTGGGTTGGCCATCACATTAAGACCGAAGGTATGACCCATACCATTCGCTTTGGTCGTCAAGCGCAGTTCTTTAATGGCGCTGCCCTCGATAGCTCTGCCCGCACCCTTTTCCCCAATGGCCGCCCCGGTAGCGGTCATAAGAATATCGGCTTGGCCTATAAGCTGACCGCCCCCGTCTTTACTGCCGGTTTGGACGTTCAGAACAGCGTTGGCGATAGCCGCGAATGGGTCATCTCGGCCCGCGTCGAGACCAGCCTTACCGAAGACATGAAGATGCGCCGCACCGAATCGGCCCTCGGCAAAGAAGGCTTCGGCCACGTCCTCGGCGTTGATGTCGCCCATCTGACCAATTCGGTCACCGGTAATGAAGGTTGGACCCAGTTCGGCATCGATTACAATATCCACTTCAATGCCATTACCGCCGTTCTTGACTTCTACTACCGCACCTTTGACGTGTCCGATGCTGATACCTTCACCATTTCTGCCCAGGCCGGCTATGCCATCCCCATGGACAATGGCATGGTGGTGGAACCGGCACTGCGCATCATCTACCGCGACAATGATGATGCCAGCGGCGTTAACCAGAACCCTGCCGCATTCGAAGGCATCAACCAAGGCCTTCAGATTGACGCCGGTGTCAATCTCTACGTCAATGGCCACAATAATAAGTTCCAGTTCGGCATTAGCCACTGGACTGCCGATAGTGGAGATGGTCAAAAGACCGTGGCCCGCCTCCAGCATCAGATTAATTTCTGATCAACGGCATGCCTCCCATTCCACCTTGGGATAGCCCTTTGGCTGATCCCGGGGTGGTCTCCCTCCCACGCGGGGTGGGAATCCAGGGATGGCAGTGTCCCACACCATCGGCATCTTTTTTGCGAAATTTTGTGCGATAAGCTGCGGATGCGCACTGTCATCCCGCAAGCCTGACCAGCCAGCAACCCCGCGGCCCACACCGCGGGGTTTCTGGTTTTGCCAAGCATTGGCAATGCCCGGTACGAGAGAAGCGAAAGGCGCGAAAAGCGAGGAGCCCATACCGAAAAGTGGGCGATAATATGGTATTTCCCTATTATTCCGACATTTGATAGGAACCCCGGGCCCAAGGGCTAGGGTTCCTCTCGTAACTCTTCGTCAACCTCGCCAAAGAGGTCATCCCAAGCCGCCAATTTGTCGGAATCGGCGGCTTTGCCGCCGGCCAAAAGATCGCCGTCAACGGCAGAGCGAATCATGGT
This sequence comes from Planctomycetota bacterium, assembly GCA_007695355.1. Taxonomy (GTDB): domain Bacteria; phylum Planctomycetota; class UBA11346; order UBA11346; family UBA11346; genus REDP01. Next base: position 22,659 of record REDX01000138.1, on the reverse strand, counting down.
ATTGAGTTCAATTTCAGCGAATTCAGCGTCATCGCCGTCGAGATCAAGGGATTGCATATCCCCATCGTCATCATCATCGATCGCCGCTAACTCATCGCCATCCAGATAGCCATCGCCGTAGTCGAGGTCTCCCAAATCCATCTCGTCTCCAGCGTCGGCGGCAACGCTGCGGTTGCGGAAGATGCTGGTGCGGCGCCCACCCAAACCGGAAATAATCAGGCGCACCCGGCCGGCACCAATGCGATCGCCGTCGCCCAATGCCTCGGCTGCTGAGATTTTGGCACCATTGAGGCGGGTCCCATTGGAGGAACCCAGGTCCTCAACATACCACTGGCCATCCTCTTCATAAATCGCCAAGTGCTGACGAGAAAGGGTTCCATGGCCCAGGGTAATGTCACATTCACTGGCGCGACCAATGACCAGGCGACTGCGGACAAAACGCACCTTGCGGCGCTGGGCCGCGGCGCCTTTTACATAAACTAGGAGATCAGGCATGGCTGATTTTTGCTCCTCCTCAGGGTCCGATCAAGGAACAAATAGGATACACCAAGGAAGCGTTGGGTGAACACTCAACATCGCCCTCCCCGATGCCTGCAGCGAGGACGGGCTGAACTATTCCTGCTTTTGCAAATGGCTTGCCAAGACTGCTGATGATTGCTGGGCCTCGCCACGCGCTGGCCAGTCGCCGCCTAGGCGGCAGAGTTGCTTGAGCCCGGAAGTTGTTTGCCCTTCAACTTATACACATGGGAAAGCACCTGAGCCACGGCTTGATAAAAATCACCAGGAATGGGGTGGCCCACCTCGACACCCTTGGCCAGGGCCCGCGCCAGGGGCACGTTTTCCACCATCACAATGTCGTGCTCGCGGGCGATGGCCTTAATCCGCATGGCAACCTCATCGTAGCCCTTGGCCACCACCACTGGCGCACGCATGCTTTCCTGGTCATAACGCAGGGCAACGGCGACGTGGGTGGGGTTGGTGATTACCACATCCGCCTTCGGTACCTCCTGCATCATGCGTGACTGAGCCATTTGCCGCTGCACCTGGCGAATTTTTGCTTTAAGCAGCGGGTCGCCCTCGGACTGTTTGAATTCTTCCTTTACCTCATGTTTGGTCATGCGCTGGTCTTTGGTATGCTGCCAACGCTGATACAAATAATCAAAGACAGCAATAATGGCTAAAGTCGAAGCCAGGAGTACGGCAAGGATAAAGAGAACCCAGACTTTTTCGGCAAAGCGCTCTCGAAGATCCATTTTCAAATCAAGGCCATCAAAGATCATGGCGCTCACGATGTACCAAGCCACCGAGGCAATAATCGCTAATTTGGCCAGACTGAATATGAATTTCATGATACCGCGCATCCCAAAAATCCGCTTCAAACCGCTTAAGGGATTGATTCTGCTCCACTTCGGCACCAAAGGCTTTGCCGTAAAGACCAAACCAGCCTGCATCGCCCCCATCCCCGCCGCGACCACAAACAACACCCCCATCAATACCACCAACCACAGCCCCATGCTTCTAAACTGCCACCACCCTTGGTACCACAAGGCCACCGTGTCCAAATCCATCACCATGCCATCGCGAAGCACCCAGATCAAGGACTCCTTAATCCCCAGAAAGAGTTGCGGGCCAACCATGTAGAGGGTCGCAAAGCCGACCAACAAAAGGGATGCCGACATCACTTCCTGTGAATAGGCGACTTGACCTTCCAGGCGGGCATCCCGGGCCTTCTTCGGCGTGGCCTCTTCCGTCTTTTCACCGCCGGACGTGTCTTCTGGCACCACAATCTCCGTTTGAATTCACCACACCCAGCCCCATCGCCAGTGGTGATAATGAAAGGTGGCACAGGCTGTGCCAATGTCGGAGAAAAACAGGGCCGGCGTCCTGCAGGTTGCCCTCTGCGGCTCAGGCCCATGCTCGCCCGACCCTGCCAGTGAGGAGGCACCATGCCCGAGCAACGACGTATTTTGGTCACCAGCGCCCTGCCCTACGCCAACGGCCACATCCATATTGGCCATTTGGTCGAGTATCTACAAACCGATATTTGGGTTCGCTTCCAAAAGCTGCGCGGCCATGATTGCCGATATTTCTGTGCTGATGACACCCATGGCACGGCGATTACCATCCGCGCCAAACAGGAAGGCGTCAGCGAAACTGACATTATTGCCCGTATGAGCGAGGCGCACCAGCGTGACTTTGCTGATTTTGGCATCGTTTTCGATCACTACTCCTCCACCAATAGCGAAACCAATCGTCAACTGTGCCACCAAATCTGGGCCGGCCTGCGCCAACGTGACTTAATCATTGAACGCGAAGTCGCCCGTCTCTTCGACGAAGAGGCTGGAACCTTTCTCGCAGATCGTTTTGTCAAAGGCAGCTGTCCCAAATGCGGCGCCGAAGATCAATATGGTGATTCCTGCGATCGCTGCGGCGCTACCTATTCGGCCACCGAAGTCATTAATCCCGTATCCACCATTTCTGGCAGCACCCCAGCCCTGCGCATGAGCAACCAACTGTTTGTGCGCATCGAAGCTCTGCATGACTTCCTCCAGGATTGGACCCAGTCGGGTAATCATCTCCAGCCCGAAGTGGCCAACTACCTCAAGGGCCATTTTCTCGGCGAGCCCCTGCACGATTGGGACGTTTCCCGACCAGCCCCCTACTTCGGTTTCGAGATCCCTGATGCCCCCGGCAACTTCTGGTACGTTTGGTTTGATGCCCCCATCGGCTACATTGCTAGCTGCAAAGAATGGTGTCAGGCCCAGGGTGAAGACTTCGCCCGCTGGTGGGGGCCAGAAAGCGAGGCCAATGCCAATACCGAAATCCACCACTTCATTGGCAAGGATATTCAGTATTTCCACACCCTGTTCTGGCCAGCCATGCTCCACGCCGCTGGCTTTAAACTGCCCTCTACCGTGCGCATCCACGGATTTTTAACCGTCGACGGCGAAAAGATGTCCAAGAGCAAGGGCACCTTTGTCACCGCCCGCACCTATTTGAAACATCTCTCGCCACAGTACCTGCGTTATTATTACGCGGCAAAACTTACCAATCGCGTCGATGACCTTGATCTCAACCTCGACGAGTTTGTTGCCAAGATTAATAGCGATCTGGTGGGCAAGGTGGTAAACCTTGCCTCCCGCACCGCCCGCTTTATTAGCGGTGAACAACTGCAGGTGGCCAACCCCGGAGCCGCCCTAGAGCGCAGCCGGGCGGTGCGCGAACAAGTAGCGGCCCTCTATGAATCGGGCAATTTCGCCGCCGCCATGCGCGAGATCATGGCCTGCGCCGATGCCGCCAATGAATTCATTGAAAACGCCAAACCCTGGACCTTGGCCAAAGATCCGGCCAAGCGCGAAGAGCTCATCGCCGCCTGCAGCCAAGGCCTGCTTACCTACTGGGAGTTGGTGCTCATGCTGGGGCCAGTCTTGCCAGATCTTTTGCAGGAAAGCGCCAAACTCTTCGGCCTTGAGCATCCGCAGTGGGGAATGAGCGCCGAAGGCGCCACCGTCGGCACCTTCCGCCATCTCATGCAGCGGGTGGATCCGAAAGCGGTGGCGGCGATGATCCAAGAGACGGCTACCGCTAGCATAGATACCGCGCCAAAGCCCAACACAGAGAAAGTTTCCTCCAGTACCGCCAGCACCAACGAGAATCCCATCGAAGCCCTGGCCCCAGCCATTGATATCGAACAGTTCAACGCCATCGATCTGCGGGTTGCCGAGATTCTCCACGCTGAAGCGGTTCAAGAGTCAAAAAAGTTATTGCGCCTGCAGGTGAGCCTGGGTGGGGGAGATGAACGCTGCATCTTCGCGGGCATTGCCAGCGCCTATCAACCAGCGGATTTGGTAGGGCGTAAGGTTGTTGTTATCGCCAACCTACCACCGCGGAAGATGAAATTTGGCACCAGTGAAGCGATGGCATTGGCAGCTGGTCCGGGGGGGAAGGAGATTTTCTTGCTCAGCCCAGACTCCGGTGCAACACCCGGCATGCGCATTCACTAAATCATCTGCCATCGGCGCAACGCCGATCAAAGCAATCATCACCTGATCGATCGAGAAAAACCTTTTAATCAAAGGGTTTTTCTGGAAGTCCCTCTGTTTTTCAGCCACCCTAGTTCCCTGGTCTTGTCCGCGAGGGCGTTTCAAGATTTAGCGGTTCCGGCATCTCTTAGGGTGGCAAAGTAAGCCGCCATTTCGCCACCACATCCATGATTCAGGGGACGGATAAAAAATTTATGCTATACGTCGTCTACGATTGTGTGGCACAGCAGAAGATTGCCCGCTTGAGGGAAACATAAGTTATGGTTGCAAAATACACTTAAAGCCATTAGAAAAAGGCCAGTCCATTAACCACCCTAAGGAGCATTCAATGCCCTCAGTCCTGCAAGCACAGAAATCCGTCGACACCGCCAAGGCTAAGCTTGGGAAATTGCAGGTTGCCATTAAGGCTGCCCGCGAAGACCTCGCCGCCAAAAAGAAGGCCCTAGCAGGAGCCAAGGCCGCCGCCAAAACCACGGTCAAAAAGCCAGCCGCCGCAAAACCAGCGAAGGCCGTTGCCGCCAAAAAGACCGCCGTCAAAAAGCCTGCGGTGAAAAAGCCTGCAGCAAAGAAAGCTGCGGTGAAGAAGCCTGTGAGCAAAAAGCCCGCCGCCAAAAAGACTGTTACCAAGAAGAAGTAGTCGTATTCCGGCCAGCGCCTGACAGCAGGTGCTGCGCTTGATAGGGACTGAAACCAAGAAAGAGCGCCCCGTTTAACCGGGGCGCTCTTTCTTGGTTGTTCTCTGCTGGCCGTAAGAAAAGAGTCAATCGCCGGCTTCGGGCTCCGCCGCCGGTCCGGACTCATCCGCAGGCGCATCATCTTCGCCCTGTCCTTCACCAGCGTCATCTTCCTTCGCCGCATAGGCCACCGCCATAAGGCGATCTTCTTCATTGAGGTTGATAATCGTCACCCCGGCAGCATTACGGCCGGTGGTGCGAATATCATCTACACGGGTGCGGACCACCATGCCGGCCCGCGACATAAGAATGATCTCATCGCCATCACGCACCGGCAAAGAGGCCACCACTGGGCCATTGCGCTCTCCGGTGGTGATATTAATCACTCCCTTGCCGCCGCGGGCAGTGAGACGGTATTCCTCGTGGGGCGTGCGCTTGCCGAAACCGCGGGCGCATACCGAAAGAATATCAAGGCCGGCTTCACAACGAACCAGACTCACCACCTGGGCGCCATCGGCGAGGCGAATGCCGCGCACGCCAGCCGAAGTACGACCGGTGGGCCGCACGTCTTCTTCATGGAAGCGGCAGGCTTGGCCATCGTCGCTGGCCAAGAGCATGATATCTTCGCCGGAGGTCACCACCGTCCCGACCAATCGATCTCCTTCGGCCAGGGTAAGGGCAATAATGCCACCCGCCCGGGGACGACCGAAGGCGGAGAGTGGACATTTCTTCACAATGCCGCTGGCGGTGGCCATAAAGAGATAGCTGTCGTCGGGGAAGTCGCGCAGGGGAATGGTGGCCGAGATCTGTTCGCCCTCTGCCAGGGCCAGCACATTGGCCAGGGCCTTGCCGCGGCTGGTGCGATTGCCCTGGGGCACCTCGTAAACTTTTAACCAGTGCACCTTACCAAGGGTGGTAAAAAAGAGGAGGTACTGGTGATTAGTGGCACGCATAACCACCGAGACAAAATCCTCTTCATCTTTGAGCTTACCGCCGATGACGCCGCGGCCACCTCGGCGCTGGGTGCGGTAGGTGTCCACCGGCAGGCGCTTAATGTATCCCGAATTGGTAATGGTGACGACGCATTCAGTATCGTCGATGAGGTCCTCCATATTGAGGTCGCCCACCGCCTGGGTAATCACCGAGCGACGCTCGTCGCCGTACTTTTGAATGATATACTGAAGATCATCCTTAATGATCGCGTACTGACGCTCGTCGCGGGCGAGAATATCCCGGTAATCGGCGATACGCGCCTCCAATTCATCGCGCTCGTTAATCAGCTTATCGCGTTCAAGGCCAGTGAGGCGGCGCAGCTGCATTTCGAGAATGGCCTGGGCTTGGCGGTCACTGAATTCAAAGCGGCCGATGAGCTCTGCACGCGCCACATCCACTGTGGGGCTAGAGCGGATGAGGGCGATGATCTCATCGATAATATCAATCGCCTTAAGCAGCCCGTGCACAATGTGCAGGCGGGCTTCATCCCGGGCCAGCAAGAAGCGGGTGCGGCGGATAATCACCTCGCGGCGGTGATCGATCCAGGCACCAAGCATGCGTCGCAAGCCAACGGTGCGCGGGCGGCCGCCGTCGAGGGCAATCATATTAAATGAGAAGGTGGTCTGCAGACTGGTGTGCTTCCACAATTGGTTCAGCACCACGTCTGGATCTTCACCGCGCTTCAGCTCGATGACGAGGCGAATGCCTTCCTTCACCGTGCCGCCGTGCATATCGGTAATGCCCTTAACGTGCTCCTCCGTCACCGCGCGCTGAATCGATTCGATAATCGTCCCCAGCTTAATGCCGTAAGGAATCTCCGTTACGACTAGGCACTGATGGCCGCGCACCTCTTCGCTATGGATGCGCGAGCGCATAAGCAGACGACCGCGGCCAGTCTCGTAAGCGCCGCGAATGGCACCGGTGCCGCAGATGAAACCGCCGGTGGGGAAATCCGGGGCGCGGATAAATTCCATCAGGTCATCGACGGTGGCTGCTGGGTTGTCGATGAGATGGATGGCGGCGGAGCAGACCTCGCCCATATTATGGGGCGGAATATTGGTCGCCATGCCGACGGCAATGCCGCTGGAACCGTTGACCAGGAGATTAGGGAATTTAGCCGGCAGGACGACGGGCTCTTCATTCTGTTCGTCGAAGGTGGGACGCATGTCCACCGTCTCGAACTGAATGTCTTCCATCATTTCATTGGCCAGCTTATCCATGCGGGCTTCGGTATAACGATAGGCCGCCGGCGGATCGCCATCGATGGAGCCGAAGTTGCCCTGGCCATCCACCAAGGGATAGCGTAGACTAAAGCCCTGGGCCATGCGTACCATGGCATCATAAACCGCGCTATCGCCGTGAGGATGGTAATTACCAATACAATGACCGACAATACGCGCACTTTTCTGGTAGCGCTGGGCCGCGCCGAGACCGAGATCGCGCATCGAATAGAGGATGCGCCGATGCACCGGCTTGAAACCATCGCGGATATCGGGCAGGGCACGATCCACCAGCACGCTCATGGCGTAGGTGAGATAGCTCTCCTTCATCTCCTCTTCGATGAGGAGCGTGCCGATGACTGGCGCATTCGGGGTGCTAGGGTTCACCGGATCGTTGTCATCAGCCATGGACTGGGCTCCTTATCTCCCCCGTAGAGGAAGGACGACAGCATAGGGATGGCAGGCCATGGTGAACGCAAAAATTTTCCCCAGCACGGGGGTGGAGACGGTCGAGAATACCCAGCAGCCCCAGTGCAAGGGGCGCGGGAAACCGCAGCCCAGGCAATTTTCTCCGGCCGTCCGCAGAGCCGTCACCGCCCCAGGCGGTTTAGCCTCGCAGCCCCACCAAGGCCAGGGCGAGATAGGGCAGCAGAAGGGCCAAAAGTAAGGCGATACGCCCGGCGCGGCGTGCCAGACGGCGCTGCAGCGCCGGAGCCGGCAAAAAACCCTGCAAGCCCGTCTGCGGCATTTCGCCTTCCTCCGTTGGGGCAGCGCTGGTACGCCGCGCCCACCACAAAAGAAGCAGTCCCAGGCCGAGGGTCATCAAGCCGTGGATGAGACTCCACCAGACGCCATCGCCGGAAAGAATGCGGATCATACCCGCCGCCCCGGCCCCCAGGTGCAGGGCCACCGCCAGGGCACAGGTAAACCACCAACCGCGGCGACCATGGCCATAGCCCCAGGCGCAGAGATAACCACCGCCAACGCCGCCGGCGGCCCAGGCCAGCCACCACCAGCCACTGCCAGCGGCCAGGGCCGCCAGACCAAGGCCGGCAACGATGAGCCCCAAGCGCAGGGTATCGCCACAGCCGCGACCGTGCAGCCAAGCTCCGATCAAGGCCAGAAGGCCAGCCAGGGGCCGCAGCCACCAGGCCGGCTGTTCGAGAAAGGCGGCTATCACCGCCAACAACAAGCCAACCGCCAGGATGCCCAAAGCAATAAAGGACATCGCGCGCGACGGCAGGGAATTGGCACCGCCAGCTCTAGCCACCGGCAGCGCATCATGTGGGGCTAGCGAGTCGGCATCGGAGCCGCTAGACGGCAGCGGAACGCTGCTACTCGGGCCATCATCGGATTGGGTCATTGTCACCCCCTCACGACCTCATGCTATGAGGAAAGCCGGGCCTTCCAAGCGGCGCCAATCAGCGCCTTGAAAAGGGGATGGGGGCTTACCGCCGATGACTTAAATTCGGGGTGGGCCTGGGTGGCGACGAAATAGGGATGATCCTTAATTTCAATAATCTCCACCAGACTTTTCTCCGGTTCATCGGGATTAGGCACATACAGGCCGGTAAACAGCAGCCCCGCCTCCTCAAACTGCTTGCGATAGCCGTTATTGAACTCCAGGCGATGGCGATGGCGTTCATGAACCAATTCGGCGCCGCCGTAAGCCTTGCTGGTGCGCGAGGATTTGCGGGTAAGGGTACAGGGATAGGACCCTAGGCGCATGGTGCCGCCCAATTGTACCACCTCTTTTTGTTCATCCATGAGGACAATAATCGGATGCGCTGCCTTCTCGTCCATTTCGTGGGAGTTGGCACCGGCCAGGCCAAGAACATTGCGCGCAAATTCCACGGTGGCGGCCTGCATGCCCAGACACAGGCCAAGAAAGGGGATGGGGCGGGTTCGACACAACTCGATGGCCTTCAGCATGCCTTCAAAGCCCCGCTTACCAAAGCCACCGGGGACGACCACCGCATCCACCCCGTCAAAGCGGGCGGCCCAGTCAGGGTCCTTTTCCAAAGCATCAGATTCGATACGCAGCAATTCGATACGCAGCAAATGAGCGTAACCGGCGTGATCGATGGCTTCGGTCACCGATTTATAGGCATCTTGGTGATTAATATATTTCCCCACCAGGGCGATGCGCAGGGTGGCTTTGGGACTGCGAATGTGGCGCACCATCAATTCCCACTCGTGCATACTGCATTCGCGCTCCGGCAATCCCAAGCGCCGCACCAATTGCTGGTGCAGGCCCTGGCGATGTACCAGAAGCGGTACTTCATAGATCGAGTGGGCAACATCGTTGAGCTCTACCACGTGCTCTTTCTCGACATTGCAAAAGAGAGCCAGTTTGTCTTTGACCTCTTTATTAAGGCGCTCTTCGCTGCGGCAGAGGAGAAAGTCAGGGATCAAACCGATTTCGCGAAGCTTTTGCACCGAGTGCTGAGCAGGCTTGGTTTTGATCTCGCCGGCGGCTTTAATGTAGGGAATATAGGCGAGATGGCAGAGCACCACATTATCGCGGCCCATTTCATGGCGGAACTGACGCACCGCTTCCATAAATGGTAGCCCTTCAATATCGCCTACGGTACCGCCGATTTCGGTGATCAAGACATCCACGTTGTCATCAACTAGGGAGCGAATGGCGCGCTTAATCTCGTCGGTAATGTGCGGTACCACCTGTACCGTGCCGCCATTGTAACGACCGGCGCGCTCATTATTGATCACCGTTTGGTAAATGCGGCCCGAGGTATAGGTGGAATCACGGGTGCAGGGCTGACCAAGGAAGCGCTCATAATGACCGAGGTCGAGATCGGTCTCGGCGCCATCATCGGTCACATAAACTTCGCCGTGCTGAAAAGGATTCATCGTCCCGGGATCAACGTTCAAATAGGGATCCAGCTTTTGAATGCGCACGGTATAGCCCATATTGATCAACAATCGGCCAATCGAGGCCGCGGTGATGCCCTTGCCCAAAGAGGACACCACGCCGCCAGTGACGAAGATATGACGGGTGGGGCCGGGGCGACGGGTGGCATTCGATCCTGAGGGCATAATTAAGGCTCCGCTTGGTCCGGGGGGCTCGCGCGCAAGCGTGCAAGGAAGGCGTCGTAATCGGCGCGACTATCGATGCCGGCGGCGGCATGGCTCACCACCGCACAGGCAATGCGGTGGCCAGCCTCGAGGGCACGTAGCTGCTCCAGCTTTTCGCTCTGCTCAAGCTGGCTGGAGGGTAGGGCTGCGTAGCCCAAGAGGATATCGCGCCGGTAGGCATAAATGCCGAGATGGCGGAGGCAATGCTGTACTGGCCCAGCTGCATCACGGTCCCACACCAGGGGCGCGCGGCTAAACATCAGGGCGCGCCCGGCATGATCAACGAGAACCTTCACGCTATTGGGATTCAACTGGTCGGCAGCATTGCCGGGGGTGGCCAAGGTGGCCATGGCCGCTTCCGGCTGTTCGTCGAGCAGGGCGGCCACGCGGCGAATGGCAGCGGGATCGATTTCTGGCTCATCGCCTTGAACATTGACGATGATCGGTGCCGATAATACGGCGGCAGCCTCGGCGATGCGATCGGTCCCTGACTGGTGGTGGCTGCCGGTGAGACGGGCGGCAAAGCCATATTCCTGGGCCACGGTCACCAACTCAGAAGTATCCGCGCAGACCAGCACCGCCTCGGCGCCAAAGGCCTGGGCGGCGCGGCGACAGGTATGGATGAGCAGCGGGGTGCCGCTCTCGCGCAGCAGCAGTTTCTGCGGCAGACGGGTCGATGCGAGGCGCGCCGGTATACAGATGACAGGGGGGCTCACCACGATCAGGGGGAGCCTACGAGCAGCCCGGACCAGTCAATGAGAGCCCCTGCAGCCAAGCCTTACAGCCGCCAGCTCAGGCTTCGGGGACGGCTCTGGAACCTCAAAGAAAACTCCCATACTCAGACTCCCATGCCGGCCTTTCCTCGTATCGCCAAGCTGCTGTCCCTGACCCTCCTGGGCTGGGGGCTTTTTCTTTCCTCTGCTGTAACCAGCGAGGTTGAACATCTGCTCGCGGACTTGCGACAAAGCATTCCCCTCGACGAGCTGGCAGAACCCGGATCTACGGTTTGGCCAGAGATGGTGGACGAAGCTGCCTCCCAGGCCGATGACTTGGGGCTTTCGGCAGCCGATCAGCTGGCCCTTGGGCTGGCCGCCGCCGAGGCCTGGATTGCCGCCGGACAAGGGCAGCGCGGCATCGCCTGGACAAAGCGCGTCCTCGAGGCGCCGAGCCTCGACGATGATCTGCGGCAGCGCGCCGGCCTTGCCCTGGTGGCGGCATGGCAGGCTTTGGTAGAAGGCCCAGATGGCGATCCGGCTGCTGTTCCCACAGACCCCCTCGCCGCCCTCGCTGATTTCGGCGAATTTGCCGCCGAGGTACGGGCCCGTGCCCACGTGGTCGCCGCCCTTGCCGGTTTCGGTGAAATCGGCGATGACCACGGCCCCAGTCTTGATCACCTGGACCGCGCCCTGGAGCTTTTGGCCGGGGCCCCCGCTGCCCAGCGGGTGCCGGTATTTACCCTGCGCCTACATGCCATGGAGCTAGCCGAGGCCGATATGGATGCCATTCGCGCCTGGCTGGAACGCTACCACGATGACCCTGCGATAAACTCCATCCGTGATGCCTTGTTTACCGCCAGCCAAGGTTTGGTGGGACAAGAGGCGCCGCAGCTCTCAGCGCCGCGACTTGATGGGGTGGCCGGCGAGGAGGCCGGCGAGGTGGCTCTTGAAGATTTTCGCGGTTCGCCCGTGCTGGTCTACTTCTCCGCTACCTGGTCGCAGGGCTCGCGGGATCTCACGCCACAGCTCCTGCGCCTGGCCGCCGCCCAAGCTCCACCCCTGCAGATTCTCGAAGTCAGCCTCGACACCCGCGATACCATTCCTGCTATTGCCGCCTACGTTGCGCGCTTTGGCATATCACATCCGATTATCGGCGAAGGTTTGGGCTGGGACGGCGAGCTCTCCGCACGCTGGCATATCGATGCCATTCCCTCGGTGATTCTCGTTGATGGTCGGGGCCGAGTCGCCACCACCAATTTAGTCGGCGATGAATTGGAGGCGACTAAGGCCAATATCGTCAAGGCTATCCAACGATTGCGAGCACCAGCAAGCGAGGAGGGAACTCAGCAATGAGCAGCGCCAGCCACCATCCCCATCCATGTGCCCAGGCAGGCGCCAGCCTGCTGCGCACCCTTGTCATCGTCATTGCCTTAGCCTTGCTGACCTATGTCGCCTGGGTGACGTGGCGGAGCTATGCCCGCAGTGGCGAAGCTAATCCCCTCGCCGTATTCGATGCCGAGGAGCGCCGCGCCGCCCATGGCGATGCGCGGCCGCATATGAACCGCGCCCTGGAATTGGGCAGCGAAGCCCTCGCCACCTTGAGCCGCCTCTCCGCCGAAACCTTTGGCGATGGCGGCTATATCGACCAGGCCTCGTCCTGGATGCGCCGCTCTGACCAAGCCAGTCCGATTCAAGAAGCCCTTGAGGAGGCCCCCGCCGGCAGCAGCGGCGCGGATACCCAAGACACGCCAAGTGCGGCCCCCACCGCCGCCGCCCCCGCCCCAAGCCCCAGCCGCAGCCCGGAAACCCGGCGCATGGAGGCGCAAATTCTTGCCGCCGAGCAGGAGTTCCAAAAGGCCCTGCGCCACTACGAAGCGGCCAATCCCGCCCATGCCGGCTGGACGCCTGAACGCCGCGAGCACGTCCGTCAAGCCCACCAGGGATTTAGCCGGGTGCGCGATCAACTCTCCAGCGGCGGCCCACGGGCCGATCTCTACGATCTCATTGAGACCTACGGCCGCCAGGCCGATCATAATCCGCAGGTGCTGGCGCGGGCCCGCGAAATGGCAGGCCACAACCAACGGCTGCTCACCCAGGCGCGGCGGATGTCATCGTCTCTCTAGTGTCTTGACACCAGGGATGAGCCATTCGGCGATTGCGCGATCGCCGCGATTGAGCGAGCGTTTCCGCACATCGCGGCAATCGCAGCTAGTCTTACAGCGCCTTGGCCATCAGTTCCTGCATGCGCTTGGCGGTGGCGGCGCCATCTTTGATTGAGGCGCCTTCGGCTAACAGAGCCTGATCGCGCAGGAGTTGCAACCATGGGCTCAATTCCTCCTGCTTGCCCTCGCCAAAGCGGCTGTGCAGGCGCTGCACCAGTTCGTGGCGGGGATTCAGCTCAAGGATGCGCTCTTGCTCTGGGACGTCCTGGCCAAAGCGGCGCATCATCTCCTGCATGCCTTCGCTCATGCCGTTCTCGTCGGTAACCAGGCAGGCCGGACTGTCGGTGAGGCGGGAGCTAAGGCGCACCTCCTTGATCCCCGCCAGCTGGCCGGTGGCGAAGCCGCAGAATTCCTTATATTGCTTGGTGGCTTCGGCCAGCTCGGCCTTGGCCGCCTCGTCTTCCAAATCCGCCGACCCCTTGGCCACATGGACCAACTTCTTACCATCGAATTCGCCAAGTCCGCCGTACTGCATGGCGTAGTCGTCCACCGGCTCAGTCATAAATAAGACCTCAAAGCCCTTGGCCCGGTAGCCTTCCAGGTGCGGGCTGCTCTTGGCAGCGGCGAGGTTGGGAGCGGTAACGTAGTAGATGGACTCCTGGCCTTCGGCGAGGCGACTAACGTAATCGGCGAGGCTGGTGCGGCTGGGGTGCTCGGGCGCCTCGCTTTGAGCCTGGTCTTGGTCCAGGGTCCAGGTCGATTGATAGCGGGCGAGCTTGGCTAGGCGATCCTTCTGCTCGGGATCGTTGACCAAACCCTCGCGCAGCACCGGGCCAAAGCTGCGATCGATGGTGGCGAAGGCTTGGCGGTCTGCCTCGTCCTCGCTGCGCGCCAAACTATCAAGATGGTCAAGAACGCGGCGGGTGAGAATCTTCTTGAGTTTCTGCACCATGCCTTGCTGCTGCAGGATTTCGCGGCTGACATTGAGCGGCAGGTCTGAGGAGTCGATGACGCCGCGAACAAAGCGCAGGTATTCAGGCAGGAGATCGGTGCAGTCGTCCATAATAAAGACGCGACGCACATAAAGACTCAGGCCGCGACGGTCGCGATCGAAGAGGTCCATCGGCTTCTGCGATGGCACAAAGAGGAGGGCGGTGAATTCCTGCTGGCCTTCCACCCGGAAATGCAGGCGGGTGGCCGGCTCGTCCCACTGGTGGCAGGCGCCACGGTAGAATTCGGTGTACTGCTCGTCGCTAATCTCTTCCTTCGGCCGAGTCCACAGGGCCTGAGAGGCGTTGACCTGCTCGTCTTCGCTCTCCTTGCCCTCTTCAGCGGCTTTGGGCATGAACACCGGATAGGCGACAAAATCGGAGTATTTCTTGATCAGCGAGCGCAGGCGCCACTGCTCGGCAAATTCGTGGGCATCGTCTTTCAGCTGCAGGGTAATGGTGGTGCCGCGCTGGGCGCGGGCGATGCTTTCGGTTTGGTAGCTGCCGTCTCCGGTGCTGGTCCAGCGCACTGCTTCATCGGCGCTGGCCTTGGCCGAGCGGCTTTCCACCGTAATCGTATCGGCTACCATAAAGGCGGAGTAGAAACCAACGCCAAACTGGCCGATGAGGCTGGCGGCATCGGCTTCCTTGCCGCTGGCCTTAAGCTGCTCAACGAAGGCCTTGGTGCCCGAGCGGGCGATGGTGCCAAGGTGCTCGATCGCCTCGGCCTCGGTCAAACCGATGCCATTGTCGCTAATGGTGAGGGTGTGGTTTTCACTGTCGGCAACCACCCGGATGCGGTAGTCGCTGTCGCTGCCGGTGAGGCCCGGATCAGTGAGAGCCTGGAAACGCAATTTATCGCAGGCATCTGCGGCATTGCTGATCAATTCCCGGAGGAAGATCTCGCGTTCGGAATAGAGGCTGTGGATCATCAGCTGCAGGAGCTGCTGGACTTCCGCTTGGAAGGTATGGTCAGTCATGGGAACTCCGCGACGAACAGAAAGGGAAGAGGGGTACAAATTGGGTCAAAATGCCCTGATTGCCGGCCCACATGCCGGCCGCTGCCCCAGCTATGCAAGAAGAGTGCCAGGATCTGGGAAAGCGCCGGCGCCGCTTCCCTAAGCCGCCTATTCGCCTGCGCTGCCTTCGTCTTTAGAGGCAGCCTTTTCCGCAGGCCATTCCGGCAGGTGCCAGGGACTTTCCGGCCAGGCCGGCAAGGCCAGCGAGCGGGCCAGGTCGGCAGTCCCGTCCTGACCCTGGGCCCGTCCCCAATCCCATACCCACAGCCGCATGGTTGCCGGATCATAGGCCACCCAGCGACCGCTATAAACCACTCCCTCGCCTGGCAGGACCACCGTCGTCAGCCAACGCGGACCCGGCCCAGGGGAAAACCACGGCGGCATCGCCTGCGGACGGGCAAAGGACCAGGGGGCCAGGGGTGGGGCGGTATCGGGCGGCAGGGCGCGCAGGGGGTGATCGCGCAAAAGGGCCGGCAGGTCCGCTTGCTGAACCCCGTGCATCAGTAGGAGGTAATCATGGTCACCGCCGCGACGAGAACCCGATGGCCGCAACGCCATATCCACTTGCCGAATCCGCGGCGGTAGCACCTCTAAGGGCACCCCGCTGCGCGCCGGTTCCACCGCCGTGCGATAGATCCAGCCCTCTTCTCCCACCGGATGACGGGTGGCAATAAGATGGGCGCCAAATCCCTGGGCTAAGGCATCCATCGCTTCGATGCTGGTGTCCAGCTGGGCCGGTGGCCGCCAGTCGGTGCGCCGCCACTGCCATAACCAAAAGCGCTCTGCAGATTCATCATAGGCCACATAAAGACCATCCCAAACCGGCTCATCGCCGGGAATCCGGCGCTCAATAATAAGATCCTGACTGCCTCCTGGCGTAAACCAGTCGGGCACTCGAAAGGCCGACCCAGGGCCATCACCAGGCAGCACACGATCCCAGGGCCACCAGGGCGGCGCCCCTACGGCCTGGGGACGCCGGGCGCCCATCTCCCGGCGCAGCAGGCGCGCCGCATCGGGGCCCGGCATGCGCGCACTCAGCACCCGCACCAGATTGCCACTCACATCTTGAAATAAGCGCAGAGAAATATCCGACCAGGGAAGCTCGGCAGCGCTGGATTCATTGAGGGAGCGCGCCAATTCCTCAGCGCTGACCTCGCGCAGATGCAGATTGGGCAACTGCTGAGGCTCCAGCAAGGCCGCACGCTGGCTAAACTCACCGCGCACAATAATAATTCCCACCCACAAACCGCCAATCAGCAGAAAGAGGGTGAAAAGGGTTTGCCCAGGAGTACGACGGCGAGTTGGAGCCATAGCCGGCATGGTGGTCTTCGCTGGCCCTGGGCAAGGTGGGGCTTCCCCCCTCGGCGCCAGCCTTAACCTTGTTGCCCATGACCAGTGTGCTGCAAGAACAGATGGCGATTATCGCCGAATTCGAGGCCTTCTCCGACTGGGAAGAGCGCTATAAGCACCTCATCGCCCTGGGCCGCAAACTCGAAGGCCTGCCATCCGAGCTACAGATTGATGAGCACAAGGTGCGCGGCTGCTCGAGTTCGGTATGGCTGGTCGCCGAGCCCGGCGCCAACGGCAGTGTCCACTTTCGTGCCGACTCGGATGCGGTTTTGGTGCGGGGGCTAGTGGCCCTGCTGCTGCGGGTCTACAATGATCGCAGTCCTCAGGAAATTATTACCAATGAGCCCGCCTTTATCGAAGAATTGGGGCTCAACACCCAACTCAGCGCCAACCGCGCCAACGGCCTTAGCGCCATGGTGGCGCGGATTAAGGCGGTGGCTGCAGGTTTCTCCCAGAGCCCCTAACCCAGCTTGCCGGTGTCACCATCAAAACCCGGCCGCTTTTCGGCGGCTCGCGTCCGGCGGTCCACTCATCAAAGGGCAGGGTGAAACGATCGCCAATGGCCACCCGCTGGCTGTCACCCCCCACCACTTCCACCTCAATCAGGTGGGAAACGTGGGGATCGCGACTATGACGCAGGCCATCGTGTACCTTGAGGATTCGCAGCTCTAAAGGATCGTGCCAATCCAAGGCCGCCGTGCGCGACACCACCGTCGTTCGCGGCCCAGAACACGCAGCCAACAGCAGCAAGGCGGCGATCATGGAGAGGGTGCAAAACCGGGTGCGACAGGTCATTGTCCGCATACTCGCAGGGCGGGGGCGGCAAACAAGTCCGCCCTTGCATCCCGCCTAGAGCCCCATGTCATGCCGCCGCCGCCGTGGCAGTAATCCAGCGACCAACCAGAGAGGATCCCTTCATGAGCCTTAACCCCCTCGCTAGCGAACTCAATCAGACCATTGCCGAGGCTCATCCCACCGCCCTCGATCACCTTTCCCGCATTGGCAAGGCCCTCTTCTTTCCCAAAGGCATTCTCACCCAGTCCGCCGAAGCGAAAACCCGCGCCCATCGCTACAATGCGACCATTGGCATCGCCACCGAAGGTGCTGGGCCCATGCACCTGGCCGCGGTGCAGCATTATTTCCATGATCTCGACCCCAGCGAGATCTACCCCTACGCCCCCTCCTTTGGCCTGCCCGCCCTGCGCCAAGCCTGGGCCGCCAAGCAGCGGGC
Source organism: Planctomycetota bacterium (assembly GCA_007695355.1). GTDB lineage: Bacteria > Planctomycetota > UBA11346 > UBA11346 > UBA11346 > REDP01. Next base: position 5,166 of record REDX01000138.1, on the reverse strand, counting down.
CGAAATGCCCGCCGCCGAAGGCCAGGAATTCAGCCTGCCGGTGGTTTGCAATGCCCTTACCCATGCCCTGAGCGTGGTTGGCGAAATGGTAATCGATGCCGGCGATGTGGTACTTTTGCCCGACCAGCTATGGGGCAACTATCGCCTTACCTGGGGCACCCAACGCGGCGCCGAGATTCGCACTTTCCCCTTCTTCGACGATTCCTTAAGCACCTTCAATATTGCCGCCTTCACCAGCGCCCTCGATAAACAAGACGGTGCGAAAACCATCGTTGTCCTCAACTTCCCCAATAATCCCACCGGCTACCACCCCAGTAAGGCCGAAGCCGCCGCCATTGTTCAGACCCTCACCGATGCCGCCGCCAGCGGCAAGCGCCTAGTGGTTATCTGTGACGATGCCTACTGCGGCATGTTCTTCGACGCGGAAAGCGAAACCCAGCCCCTCTTCGCCTGGCTTGCCCGCGCCCACCCCAATCTGTTGGCGATCAAGGTTGACGGCGGTACAAAAGAGGCCTTTATCTGGGGCCTACGCGTGGGTTTTATCACCTACGGCATCCAGGGTGGCAATCGCCAGCTTTACGAGGCTCTAGAAAAGAAGACCGCCGGCAGTGTCCGCGGCAGCATTTCCAATGTCAGCATGCCGGCCCAAAGCATTCTCGCCAAAGCCCTGGCCAATCCCGATTTTATCCCCCAGCAGGCGGCCAAAGTCGCCATCCTGCGCCAACGCTTCGAGGCCGTACGCGAGGCTGTCTTCGATCCCCAGTACGCTGACTGTTGGCAGGCCTATCCCTTCAATGCCGGCTACTTCATGTGCCTGCGCCTCAAGGACGTGGATGCCGAAGCCGCCCGCCTCGACCTCCTCGAACGCCATGGCGTGGGCACCATCGCCCTCGGCGGCGGCGACCTGCGGGTAGCTTTTAGCTGTCTGGAATTAGAGCAGATCGCCGACTGCTTCGCCCGCATTGCCGATAGCGTGCGCCACCTCCGCGCCAGCTAAGGCGAGGAAGATGGCCACTCGCTCAATGGCCGCCGGCGCCGATTCCGAATGGGCTTTGCTTGATTTCGAATGTCGCCGGCCCAGCCGCGCTCGCTCCATGTCGGGGTTTTCTTGGTTTTCTTTCCCCAGTCTGCACCAGCATGGAAAGCATGCTGACGGTATTTTCCTTCTGGGCAGGCAAGCAGTATCAAAAAAAGAAGAATGTCTCGCTCAACCGTGGCCTGCGCCAGCTCTTAGTTGAAGAACGCCGCCTCAGCAACAATGCCCTGCACATGATTGCCCAGGCGATCCGTTGCCTGGATGATCCCAAGGCTGCAGAGATTGCCGCACTGATCAGCGAATTTGGCGACCTGCGAGATCTCGACCTGCTCAAACAGACACTGGGCATGATTGTCGCGCCGGGCCCTGAGGGCGGTGGCAGCTCTCACACCTAAGCGCGGGCGAGAACGCTTTCGGCAAGGGCGCTGATAAAGGCCGGGTGATCTTCGACGCTGCGGGCGCGCAATAATTCCACGCCCAATTCGTCGGCCTGGGCCTGCAATTCCACATCCAGGTCGTAGAGCACCTCCATGTGATCGACTAAAAAACCGATGGGCAGGGCCACCACCCGTCGGGCACCAGCGGCAGCCAGCTCAGCAAGACAGGCTTCCATGGTGGGCTGCGACCAAGGAATGGGGCTATCATCAGGGGCCGATTGAAAACCCAGGCGCCACGCTGGTAGGCCCACCGCCTCGGCAACCAGTCGAGCCGTGGTTTCAACCTGGGGACGATAGGCGCCGCGTTCGGCCGGCTGGGGAATGGCGTGGGCGGTCAAAAGCAAGGCGTCGGCCTCTACCGCACCCATGGCCGCAAAGACCCTTTGCACCAAGGCGTCGATAAAACCCGGATGCTGGTACAAGGCCTCGGCATGGCCGACAATCTCCGGACAGTCGACAATGCCCTCGCGGGCGGCGGCGGCCTCGGCGAGATAATCATCCCAAGATCGCTTGCCCTGGTGCGGGGCCAGCACCACCAAGAGGGTGCGCTGACAGCCGGCGGCAACCAAACGGCGCCAGCCATCGGCATACCAGGGCGGCCAATTGCGGTAGCCCACCACCACCGGCAGGGCATGCCCACGACGCTCAAGTTCCGCTTCCAGGGCCGCGCGCTGGACTTCACTGCGGGCATTATAGGGGCTGTAGCCACCGAAATGGCGGTAGTGCTCCGTGACTTCGGCAATGCGCGCGGCCTGGGCAGGATCGTCGCCGCAGATTTTGGCGACAAAGCACTCGGCTTCAAATCCCGCGCAGGATTGATCGCATTGCGCACGGCGGCCACAGCACCCGGGGGTGGGACCGCCAAAACCGCAGAGCATAATCGAGTCGAAGGCCGCCATGTGGTGCTCCCCAGCTTCCAGGATACAGGCCAAGGCCTGTCTTAAGGGTGCTTACGCCAGGCCGAGCCAGCTGTGGGGCCCCCATTGGCGCATCCCTCCCCGCCTCGGCCGGCGGCGCTTAGACGTCGAGCTTCTTGGCCACCGAGAGGGCATAGCGCTCAATGAAATCCCGGCGCACAGCCACATCGGAGCCCATTAAAGTGGCGAACATACGCTCAGCCTCAATGGCATCGGAGAGGGAGACCTGCTTAAGCCGGCGCTGGCTGGGATCCATGGTAGTTTCCCACAGTTGGTCTGGGTTCATTTCACCCAAGCCCTTATAGCGGGTAATACCGGTCAGTTGCTTGGCCCCCAGGCCCTTCACCGCTGACGGAATATCGCGCAGGCAGGCGAGGCCAATCTCCTCTTTCTCAGAGCAGATGACAAAGGGATCAACCCGATCCGCGCTATCGTCGAAGAGATAGGTGGGATTGGCGCCCAGCATGCGCAGGGAATCCAGGCTGCGCTCGATCTCTGCACGCTCGGTAAATTCGACAATCTCGGCGGTGGGGCGGTCACCGGCATCGCCGCTTTGCTCCATAAACAATTCGGGGTGACGGTGGGTAATATCATCTAACTCGGCATCGGAATAGCAGAAGTGATCGGTTTCGCCGAGAATAACCCGATAAAGGGGCAATTCTTCCTGGCCATTACGCAGGCCCAGGTACTCTTCCAAGGTTAGGCCCTTAAGGGCCAGCACCCGCTCGTGGTCGTCGAACTCTTCCAGGCAATCAATGAGCGAAATCAGAGCGCCATCGCGGATCTCGCGCTCCATGCCGAGGTGGCGATCGCGCAACCAGGCGGTGCTGATACCTAAGCGCTTAATTTCGGCGGCGAGAATCTTTTCGTTGTAAATATATTCCGAAGAGCGGCCGCGAGTCACCTTAAATAAGGGCGGCTGGGCAACATAGACGTGGCCCTGTTCGATCAGTGGCAGCATCTGGCGGAAGAAGAAGGTCAGCAGCAGGGTGCGAATGTGCGAACCGTCGACGTCAGCGTCGGTCATAATAACAACCTTGCCATAACGCAGACCGGCAAGATTAAATTCCTCACCAATGCCCACCCCCAGGGCCTGGATCATGGCGCTGATTTCCGTGTGCGCGAGCACCTTGTCGATTCTCGCTTTTTCGACATTAATGATTTTGCCCTTAAGCGGCAAGATGGCCTGGAAGTACTGATCCGAGCCCTGCTTGGCCGAACCGCCGGCCGAATCACCTTCGACCAGGAAGATTTCCGAAATATTGACATCGCGGCTCTGGCAATCGCGCAGCTTGTCCGGCATGCCGGCGCTGCCAAGCAAACCCTTGCGGTCTTTGCGCGCCAACTCGCGGGCCTTACGCGCTGCCTCGCGGGCAACCTGGGCCAGCACCGCCTTATTAACGATACCCTTGGCAACCTTGGGATTCTCTTCCAGATAATCAGTTAATTGCTGAGTTGCGACGGTTTGCACGACGCCAGCAATTTCGGAATTAATCAACTTATCCTTGGTTTGGCCGCTGAATTTGGGGTCTGGGAGCTTCACCGATATAATCGCGGTTAAACCTTCGCGCAGATCATCGCCAGTCGGGGTTTTTTCGCCCTTCAGCAGCTTATTATTTTTCGCGTAGGTATTAAAGGCGCGGGTGAGGGCGGTGCGAAAGCCCTCGACGTGGGTGCCGCCGTCGCGATTGCGGATATTATTGGCAAAGGCCAGCCAGCGATCTTCGTAGCTGTCATTGTATTCCATCGCCACCTCAACCGTCACCCCCTGCTCGGTCTGATGCTCGAAATGGATCACCTTGGGATGCAGGCTTTGCTTGCCGCGATCGAGATACTTAACGAAGCCGGCCAAGCCATCGGCATGGAAAAAGACATCGGCGCGGCCTTCTTCGCGCTCATCGTCGAGGCTAATCCGCACCCCCCGGTTGAGGAAGGAGAGCTCGCGCAGGCGGCTGGCCACGGTGTCATAGGCGACAATGGTATTGTCGCCGAAAATTTCGTAGTCGGGCTTGAAATGGATGGTGGTGCCGCGCTCTTCAGTGGGACCGCAGTCTTCCAAACCGCCCACCGTGAGGCCGCGCTCAAAGCGCATCCGCCACTTACGTCCATCGCGACGGACCTCGGCAATCATCCATTGACTCACCCCATTGACGCAGGACACGCCCACGCCGTGGAGACCGCCAGAAACCTTATAAGCATTGTTTTCAAACTTCCCGCCAGCATGCAGGACGGTGAGCACCACCTCTAGGGTTGGCTTACCCGAGGAGGGATGCGGAGCGATAGGAATACCGCGGCCATTGTCGGTGACCGAGACGCTATTATCAGCATGGATCTTCACCGTCACACGATCGCAATAGCCGGCCATCGACTCATCAATGGAATTATCGACCGCTTCCCAAATGCACTGGTAAAGGCCGGTGGTAGCGGGATCACCAATATACATCCCCGGCCGCTTCCGCACCGCCTCCATGCCTTCCAGCACCTTGATCGAATCGGCATCGTAATCGCCCGCGCTCTCAGCGCTGGCGTGGCGGTATTCACTGCTGTCATCCATGCGCGCAGTGTAAAGCCCCCCACCCCCTGGCAACGGGATAAACCAAAATAAATCACCCAGCCAAAGCCCACAAAGAACCCGCAAGCAAAGGGGGCAAGGGGCAGAGCCCCAAGACAAACAAACCACGCCAACACAAGACACGATAGCCAACCTTCGCCGCCAACGCTCTGGTGGGACTCAAGTCCCACCCTCCGGGCGGCGCAAAGCGCCGGGGGGCAAGGG
>REDX01000238.1 GCA_007695355.1 Planctomycetota bacterium | reverse complement strand
GCATCCACAAGGCCATGGGCTTGGCCATGAATTAACCGAGCTTTGCGCCGCCCTGCAGCGGCCTCATCCCTGTCCCTTGACCTGCTGACATGGGCCCCTAGTCTGCGCCCCTCGCAAAAGCGGGGGGGCCAAGGCGCCCGGCCCGTCTTATTTTTTTCTGGCATTTTCCATCTTCTTTCTGTCTCCTTCAGTTAACGGGCTCCCGCAGCCACCCGAGGCCATCCATGCAGACCACTTTCACCAAGACCGGCGAAGCCGCCCCCACCTGGTATGTTGTAAGCGCCAAAAATGTGGTGCTTGGCCAGCTCGCTGTGCGCATCGCCAAGGTGCTGCAGGGCAAGCACAAGGCCAGCTTTACCCCGAATGTCGATGACGGCGATGTCGTTATCGTCACTGACGCCAAGGATGTCGTGCTTACCGGCCGCAAAGACACCCAGAAGGTCTATCGTTACCATACCGGTTTCGTCGGCGGCCTTAAGGAAGTTCCCTTCCGCCGCATGCGCGACGAGCATCCTGATCAGGTTATCGCCCTAGCGGTGCGCCGCATGCTGCCGAAGACCCGTTTGGCCCGTCAGATGATGAGCAAGCTCAAGGTTTACCCTGGTTCTGAGCATCCCCATCTGGCGCAAAAGCCGGCCCCCCTGCCAAACCTGTAAATACAGCGCGTCAGCTGACAGCGTCATATGGCCCACCGCCCAAAGCGGTGGGCCATTTTCATTGGCATCAACATCACACACCATTCAGCCGGGCCATGGCTCAACTCTGCTCTTTGCCATAAAGTGGGGCTAAACTGGGCCCATGACTGCACGACATGCCCTCTTTGCGCCCCTCTTGGCCCTCTTCCTGCTTGCCGCCCCAGGGATTGCCCTCACGGCCGTCGAAAACGATAGCCAGGCCCCTGTCCTCGCCGCTGCGCGGGAGGCCAATGCCGTCTACCAACGCCACTTACAAACGCTCTTCCGTGACCTGAGCGGCGATGATGAAACCTCACGCATCCGTGCCATTGCCCGCCTTGGTCGCAGTTCAGATCTAGCCGTGGTGCCGCGCTTAATTCCCCTGCTTAACCCCGATACCGAATCTGATGCCATCGTTTCTGCGAGCATCCTCGCCCTCACCCAATTACGCGCCGATATCAGCCAAGAGTTACGGATGATCATCCAGCGCCATCCCCGCCTACGGGCAGCGGCATATAATGGCCTGGCCCGGCTTGAGATGTGGGGAGCCGAGGACTGGCGCAGTCGTAGCGATGACAGCGATGCTGCCCTGCGCGCCTCGGGCATCACGAATCTTGGCGGCGATGAGGGCCGCAATGCACCCGGTGCAGGCGAAATTCTCGCCGAAGCCCTGCTTACCGATAGCAACCCCCATATCCGACGCATGGCAGCCATTGGCCTGAGTCGGCTCGGTGATTACTCTTTCGGCCCGCAATTGGCACGGGCCCTCACCGATCCCAATCCACGGGTGCGCCGCTTTGCCGCTGAAGGCCTAGCCGCCATCGGCTATCAGGAAGGCATCCCCAATATCCTCATGGCAATGCAGTCCAATGTCGCCGGCGACCACCTTGCCCGTGCCCTCACCAGTCTGAGCGGCGAAGATTTTGGCTACGATCATCGCAGCAGCATGCCGCAGCGCCAGGCGGCCATTGACCGCGCCTTTACCTGGTACACCAACCAGCAGCGCTAAGCGAAGCCGCAAAACTCACCAAGATCCCGCTTGCTGCCCCAGGGCGCCTCAAAGCTTGCCCCCGGGATCGCCGATCTCCTGATCGGCCTGCAAAAATGCCCTGAATAGGGCGCTTTTTGCGCTAAAAGCATCCACCGCGAAGCGGGGATTCCTCACCCAAAGTAAGCTTTGAGCTGCCCCGCCTGTAACCCTGCCTCGACCATGGTCGCCATGGCCGGGCCAAGTACCATCCCACTTGCCCCTTGGCCGGTAATCCACCGCCAATCGCCCCGTCTTTGTGGGGGATACCGACATGGCAATATGGAAGCGATGGGCTAGACTGGGGCTCGTTGAGCGAAACCGCTGCACCTCAGCATTGACTCAGTATTGAGTAGCCACCCATGCAGCTGCGAACATTGCCCTTACGCCCTGCCTTGGAGTCTCCACCCATGCCCCACCGGCACGCCTTCACCCTCATCGAATTGCTTGCGGTTATCGGCATTATTGCAGTACTCGCCGGCCTCCTTTTCCCTGCCATTACCATGGCGCGCCGCACTGCCTACGCCGCCTCCACCAATGCAACGCTGGGGACCGTCGAGGCTGCAATTCAGCGCTTCCGGATGCTCAATAGCGGCGCCCTTCCATTGGACCCGGTGGTCATCATCGATGAAGCCTCTGGTCAAGTAGAGGAAACTATCGACGACTGGGTGAGCAGTCAGGGAACCAACCACTTGCGAGAGTTCGCCCGCGAACTGGCCAGCGTCGATGGCGACAGCTTTGGCGAGCGGGGCAATAAGCTGCACAATGGGGTGATCGTCGATGCCTGGCAGCAGCCGATCCGCTACCGCCCCTTTATCGCCTATCCCGATGGCCCCTACTACGATATTAACCCGGACAGCTACCAATTATGGAGCATCGGCGCCAATGGGCGCTGCGATGTTAGCGGCAATCAGAACCCAGACCAGGTGGGAGATGATATCGTCAATTGGGGACGCCGCTAATTATGCGGGCCAAGGCGGCACTGCGGCAGCCGGGTTTCAGCCTCATCGAGATGCTGGTGGTGATCGGCATTATTGGCATTCTTGCCGCCATTAGTCTCGGTGGCCTCACCCGCAATCGCGGTGAGAGCCTTGAGGGAGTATCCACCCTCATCAGCAATGTTATCCGCCAGGCCCGCCATACCGCCATGAGCACCGGGGCACCGGTGGAGATCCGCGTCCACGGCGATGATCAGCAGGGTTATCGCATAAGCGGCGTGACCCAATTCATGATCTATGGCCAGCAGTTCGACAACGCGGAAAGCCTGAGCCGCGACTTCGGCATTGATGATCCGGCCACCCTCCCCCTCGGCTTTGCCGGTTACGGCCTGCCCTTGGATGAACCCCTCACCTGGACCGCGCCGCGGGTGCGGCCAGAGCTCCTACGCCATGAGAACGATAGTTTTTACCTTGAGCTCACCTATCGCCCACCGGCCCAAGCCGAAAGCTGGGAACTGAGTCTGGTGGCGCTGGCGATCGACGGCCAGGTGCTGGTGGATTGCTGGCTGCAGAGTCCCGCCGCCATTGGCGAGCCCTGGACCATTGCCGTCGGCAATCCGGAACAGCCGGAAAATGATCTCATCGTTCAGCGCCATCTACCGATCAATCGCTTTACCACCTTCGGCATTCTCTACCGCCGCGGGCAAATCCGGCTCAGCATCGATGGCGCGCATGGACAATGGGTTCCCCATCCCACTCAGCCTGGCGAATATCTCTTCGAGTCCTGGGAGCAGGACTATCAGCTGCCGCTGTCGCCGCCCTTCGGCCAGCCGGTGAGCCTCATCTTTGGCGGCCAAGAGAGCCCCCCCGAAGCAGAGGAAGGCGAGGACGAGGATACCCCGCCGCCCCAACGCGGCACCATCGACAATGTGCGCCTCATGCGCCTTGGCGCCGGTGACGATGTCCTCCTGCCCTGGGATGTGGCACCGGCATCCGAATACTCCCTATTAATTCACCCCGACGGACGGGTGGAAGCCGAGCCGGACACCTGGACCATGCGCTATGCCGGATCAGGCCGGCCGCTGTACCGTGAGGCGATCATTGTCCTCGACAATAATGGCCGACTCACCATGACCCTCGTCGGTTCCAGCGAGGAGGACTAGACGCCATGCCCCCCGCCCCCTACCCGCGCCAGAATCGCGCTGCCGCCCTGCTGATGGCCCTGGTCATTCTCTCTGGCATGTTGCTTTTGGGCCTGCCCTTCCTCTTTTCGCAAACCCTCTCCCGCGCCGGCAGTATGAGCTTCCGCGCCAATCAAACGACCGCTACCGCCCGCGATAGTGCAGCCGACCTGGGCATCGCCCTGGCCGAAGCCGCGCTGCGCGAAAGTCTCGATGATCCCGATACCAGCCACACCATGTTCGACGTTGAGCTGGCGACCCTCTTAGCCGAAGGCGCCGGAGATCCCGAGGGCGATGGGCCGGCGATTATCCGCTGGGATCCGCACCTCGCCCACACCGCCCATATTGATGTCCGCCGCCTTGCTCAACAACTGGCCTGGGATGATCTCAGCGGCGATCAAGCGGGCAGCATTCGCCTGGGCATGAGCCTCAGCGATGAGGGTGGGAAATTGGACGCCAATGCCCTGAGTCCCAGGGAATGGGAGCGCCTGGGCACCGCCCTGGGCCTTGATCTCAATGGCACCCGCCTTGCCAACCATCGCTTCGCCAAACACGATTTCGACCCTCCGCAGCCTCAGCGCTTACTCAGCCTGGATGAACTCCTCCTCGATTTCCCCCACCAGCAACCGATTAGCAGCACCGCCCCCCTAACCGCAGCAGAGCTCGAAATCCTCCGCCCCTTCCTAACCATCCATGGCAATGCCCAGGGGCGGGAGGGATTAATTGATCTCGGCACCTTGGTTGGGGTGCGCAAACGGGTGCGCATACGCATCGCACCGATAATTCCCGGAGCCACCGAGGAAAGCGGCAATCACCGTCTGCAGGCAAATATGGATAATGCCTCTTGGCGCTGGGATCGCAGCCTTGCCAGCGGTGACACCTGGAACGGCCCAGTTACTGCAACCCTGTGGGTAAATGATCTCGATGCGGAAATAAATGTGACCCTTCGTTTTCCCAGCGGCGAGGAGATCTCTCCGCCCTTTGAAATCATCGAGCGCCGTTTTTCCCTGCAATTGGATGGCCCGCTCTACGGCACCATTCTTCGTGACGCCATTCTCCTACTGCAAGCATCTAACGGCCTACGTTATCGTTTCCGAGCGCCAAACGGCGTACGCTCAGAACGTGAAGATATCCACTGGATTTACGATGAGACGGATCCCATCCAAGTTCAAGTAAATGAATTTACCGCCACCCATGGCCGGCCGATGTGGATTGCCAAAGAAGCCATGCCCGCCCTTAATGTTCACCATGCGCCAGCTGCAGCTATCGCTGCCATTATCGATCCCAGCCAAGGTCCGCTGATCCTGAACGCCGAAGAAGATCTCCCGATTACGCGCTGGTTAGACAACGAACAGATTGAAGCTGCCATGCAACAGCGCCTGTGGCATAGCTGGGACCCTCTGAGCAGCGAATTGGAGCAAAACGAACGGCGCAATCGCTATCCTCTCGGTCGCAGCTCTTGGGGCATCTTTGATATTTTTGCCCGAGCCACCATCGGCGATGGTCGTGATCGGCCGCAAGCCGCCCACCAACTGCGCCAGGTCGTACAAACCGCCGGCGGCTTGGCCAAAGCCTGGAGTTCACAAAGCGATTTCGAAGTGCTGCGCCGACACGGCCATGCCAATCAACTCCATAGCTGGCCACAGGCGGTAGAGCGCATTTTTGACAGCCTGCCCGAGGATGAAGACAACGGCGATAATCGCGTGATTCCACGCACCCTCCCGACCATCGCCGATTATGCTGAAAATGATGAGCAATCCCTACCGGATCATATATCGGTCATCTGGCAACGCAGCCTCAGCGGCGAAAATATCGGAAACTATTTAGGGCCCGGTGGACAAGGCAGCATTGAACAAGTATCGCCCGACGGTGTCACCGTCAGCGGGGATTTATCTTGGCTGGTCGCGGGCTCACATAATGACGCGATTCCGGTGTCCAATCGCGAAATATCTGGCTTTCAGTGGGGCATGTGGTTACGCCCATCCGCCGCTGGCATTGAAGACCAGGCCACCCTTCTAGAAATGCGCACACCCGAGGAGCGTATCTGGCCGCAAATCGATGGCAGCCCCGGCAGCAACGACCGCCAAAATATCCTGCGCCTGCACTGGGATAGGCGCGGCTACCTGGTGCTTACCCTCAATGGCCCCACCATCGAACGGGAGCACAGCGCCACCCGCGCCGATGGCTTCGTTCATCTGGCGCCGGAGGATGATTTTACCGACCCCAGTCTCACCATTAATGAGCAGAGCCTCGGCAGCGATGATCCCCTGGCTGTACCTCTGGCCCCCGCCGCCCCCTTCCATGGGGTGCAGCACTGGCACTACCTAGGCCCAAATTACTTTAGCGGTGCCGATGCCGATGAGCGCTGGCACCACATTCATATCAGCATCGCCCACACCCGGCCTGGGGGGCAGATGATTATGGTGGGCGGCCTGGTGGGCCGGGATGTGGCTGGCCTCGGCGCCAGCGCTAGCCTGCAGCGGGGCGACCACCTCACCCTGCCGATGATGGAATTGGCAGAAGATCTACCAGCCCCGGTACTCAGCAATGCCACTGGCGGGGGCGCTCTCAATCAGGGCACCCTGCGCCTGCGGCAGACAGCCATACACAACCACCTCGGCCTGAACGCCCGCGATCTCTTCCCTTCACGGGGCACGGTGCTGATTGGCAATGAGTACCTCAGCTACACCGGGATTGATCAGGATAACACCCTCACCGGCGTCTATCGCAGCCTACGCGCCAACACCAACACTACCTCCGGTAGTGCCAACAACCTTTGGCCAGTTCTGGAAGCCCATCGCATCGGCAGCACGGTGGTGCCCGGATCCTACCGCTGGCGCCCCTCCGGTGGCGGCCTTCTGCTGCGCGGTGAAACCGAGACCCTGCATGCGGTGCCCAATGGGGATCCTCGCCCGTCTGAGTTCAGCGACTTCCCCTGGCGACTGTGGGCAACCGTCAGCAATAATCCCAACCACCATATGGCCGTGCCTGATCAACATGCCCACCCCTATCCTGGGCAACATGATGATATAAACGTCTGGATCCTGCGCCAAGACCATACCATTAGCATTAACCAAGGCAATGGCAGCAGCGTTTCAGTAAGCATGGCACCCAATAATCGCCTGCAGGTGGCTGAAGTTCATGGCAGCGCTCAGGATGACTTCCCGCAACGGGGCATTATAGCCATCGTCCCGGGAACCGTCACCTTTGCTAATGTTACGGACAATATGGCATTGTTTTTCCACTACGATGGTTGGCAGCGAGATGGGACCGGTGGAACCTTTCTCAACCTGACTCCCTATGAGCATCCTAATCTGGAATCCTTAAATCGACTCCGTTGGAATACCCAAGCCGCCGAACCCCGCCCACCCCGAGTCATCCTCCTGTCGTTGGCAGTCGCAGATGTAGACGAAGACCATCCTTGGCGGGCCATCACCAATGAAACTTTTTTCCGCCAAAGTGGGGAAAGAGTTCTCCAAATCGAAGACCCCAATAACGGCCGCATTGAATGGCTATTCTATCATCACACCACCACCGTCGCCACCGCCGATGACGAGTCCTATTTCTACTTCTTAAATAACGGCGGCTGGCGCTCAACCTACCGCGGCCAACAGCGCACCGCCTTCGCCGGGACTTATGCGGCCATTACTGGCATGGACGGGCGCCTCAGTGCCGACGCCACTTTCCCTCCTGGTAGTCGTATTCTTCCGGTTCAAAACGGACTTGGACGTAGCTATTGGCTTGCCACTGGGGACGTAATATCGGTTATGCCGGATGTGGTCGATCCAACCATCCCCGCACAAACCCCGGCTCAGATGGTTATCCGCTACGCCGCCACCGATGGCTACTGGACGGCGGATAATACTTTCGTCGCTTTTAGCGACACCAAGAACGAATGGTTTACCTTTACCGAGAGGGTAAGAGCGCCCTATGAACTTGGCGCGGTTGAATTCCTCATGGGCAATGCTTGGTCAGGTCGCGACCTCTCAGTTCTGGGCACGGTCAATCTGACCAGCGGCCTTATGCCGCGATTTGACCTTATGCAATTAGCCGGCGTTCCAGGCCAGTCAGCCCGACTGTATGTTGGCAGCGGTGATGTACGGCGGGGTGGTAGTTCGGGCCTGGGGCTGACCCTGGATGGCCTGCATCGCGGCAACCAACAGGGCCACACCGTGGGCCGGGTAGAGCGCAGCGAAGTCACCCATTTCTACACCGCCGGCGGCACCGCCATCGATGAATTGGCGGATGGTTTGGATATGATCGGCGCGGTGCTGCGCAGCGATCGTGCGACGGTGTGGGGCGGCGGCACCAGTCTCGTTCGCGTCGGCGGCGAAGTCATGGCGGTGCGCCCGCTTACCCGTTCCGAACGCCAGACCTTTCACGGCATCTCTGGCAATCCTCCGGGCATGACGAATTACCGTCGCATAATTGGCCGCGGACTCCTCGGCTCTCAGCGCCGCAGCCACCACCTCGCTTATAGCCTACAGCCGGGATCAGATACCAATATTCGCTACCGCATTGGCCCGCCGGTAATCCATATCCCCCTCGGCCCGGTGCGCGAGCTCACCACCGCAAATGCCCTAAGCCCAGAATACGATCGCTTCCTCAATGAAGTGAATAGCGCCGCCCCACCGCCGGCCTATTTGGTGAGCAGCCCTGGCGGCAGCGTCATTGAAATGATCGCCACCCCCAACGGCCGGGTGGTGCCCTGGCTACGCGGCCTCTACGGCACCCGGGTTCAGGATTGGACGGTCCCGCCGAGCGCCATGGAAAGCGGGGATATTCCCGACAACACCGGCCATCTGCTGATTGGCTGGTATCCCCGTTACCCGGCTGGTCTACCTGCACACCTCCTGGCCAATGACGCGACGCGGAACCGCGCCCTGCGCTCCCGCTATTTTCCCTGGCTGAATCTGCCCCTGCGCAAGCAGGGCCTGCAGGGGGCGGAAATGATTCAGCGGGAAATGGTGCAGCGCCAGGGCTGGGACCTGCGCGGACGCTGGCTGGCCCCTGGTTTTACCTCCAATGTCAGCACCCAAAACGTGATTCCGCCCACCTCCCCGGATTGGCAGGGCCACGATGGCATTGATTACCGCCTGCATTGGGAATACAACCTTGTTCATAACAGCCTCAGCGAACTAGTAGACCACATCAATCTCCGCCCACCGGAATTATCCACGATAACCCTGCGCAGCGAGGCAAGCCAAGTCATCCTCAGCCGCAGCGAGGCCCAGTAACCGTGCGAGAGCAAGCCTTCACCCTCGTCGAAATCATGGTTTCGATCGCTATTTTTATGGTGGTCAGCGTGGCCATGATCGGCATCTTTTCCACCAGCGTTGAATTATATCGCGCCGGTGAAGAATCCCGCTCGGCCACCGATGAAGTCATGGCGGTGATCAATCGCTTTGATGCCGATCTTGCCCGTATTATCCCGGCGGCCAATGGCGGCCGCATCTATACCCGCGCCGGACGCATCCTTCCCGATCCCAACAATGAGCAGGTCTTCCATTACGAAGTGCAGGGTTTTGACACCGTTGGCTTTTTAACCCAAAGCCGGGAAAGCCCGCAGCAGCGAGATTTTATCGTTTGGACCAGCGTTGGCTCAGGACCCATGCGCACCCTCATGCGCCGGGTTTTCCGCAATGTCAGCGACGCCGATCTTTATAATGAGCGCCACTACTTTAGCGACCCACGGCCCCACGAAGAATGGCGCGACGGCCAAGGGGCCACGGTTGAGGTGCAAACCCAGCCAATTGCCCGCGGCCTTCTGCACTGGGGCGTCTGGCTGAGCGGCACCGATGAACACCCGATTAGCGACCTGGAATGGGATCCCTACTGGCTGCGCGCCGATCCCCTCATGGTGCTAAGTGCCGACAATGTGGTCTCCGGTCGCACCTATCACAATCTCGTCGCCCAGTCCCACCTCCAGCCCAATCGCTCGTACCCGCGCATGCTGCGCATGACCATGATCTTTAGCAGCGATCGCTACCGCCCGCACAGCCTGCGCTTAGAACGGCCAGTCTCCGAGACAGACCAAATCCTCCCGGTTATGGGTTCCGGCGCCGTGCCCAATACCCCCGGCACGGTGCTGCGCATCGGTAGCGAACTTATCAGTGTCCACCGCTCGTCGGGGAAGCGGATTTTCGTCAATGACGACCTCGCCAATATCGCAGATCCCGAGTACCTCCAAGGGCCAGTCCATTTAAGCTGGAGCAACCAGGCCGGCAATCTCAGCGAACAATTGGGCGGTGGTCGCGGCGTCTTCCGCACCCGCCCCCGCAGCCATGGGCGGGGCACCACCATTTACCTCGGCCAACAAATCTCCGTGGTGCGGGTCCTGCCCTAATCGACCAAGGCCCTCTCAGGTCAAAGCTGATGGGCCCGCAGCATTAAGGGCATCTCTATAAACTCACCCCTGGGAACGCCGAGCCAATGGCGGGAAGCTAAAAGGGCCCCCCTGGGACTGGCGCACTCCAGTGCGCCAGGGAAAACAGCACCCGCGCAGCGGGTT
>REDX01000145.1 GCA_007695355.1 Planctomycetota bacterium | reverse complement strand
CGGTTTCGCCGCTGTCAGTATCCAGCAGCTTCCAGGCGGAATCAGCGTTGAAGTCGCCGAGGTCAAAGGATAGAATGCGCATGGCTGGGCCTCCTAGGGTTTTTGTGTTTGGGCTATTCAAGCCCGTTGCCTGCCGGGGTCGAGCAATCGACCCCGGCGGCCCAGCCACATGATTTCAAAGCTTGTCTGGAAAAGGAATGCCAGCTTCGCATGGCATGCTTTTAGCGCAAAAAACACCCCTTTCGGGGCTTTTTTTGCTGGCCGATCTGGAGATCGGCGATCCCGGGGGCAAGCTTTGCGCCGCCCTGCATAGACATCCTGATTGCGCTCCGACTTTGCGTGGTCTTGCGTCGCCGATGATCACAGGGGCGAAAGAAAGGGCCAGTCTGGTCGCTGGGCAGGTAGGATGTCAAGGACCTCTAGTCGCATGAGTGGTCCGGAATCCGCCCGCAAGAAATTCACGGTCCCCCGGGCGCGGATCCATTCGCTCTCGCCGACCCGGGTGGGTTGGACGCCGCTCAAGACAACGCTAATCGGCCAAGCATCGGCAATGCAGCAGATCATGACCAAGCGAAATCCCATAACCTCTGGTTTCAGAGCCTGGGCCTGGGGCGGTAACTGTCGTAGGCGACGTGGATTAAGATGGGCGGTGGTGACCAGGAGTTCAATCTGGCGACCCTGCCATTGGCGAGGGTCACGATAGGCGTCAAGGAGATTGATGGGGGGGAAATTGGGATCGAAGTCCTCGGGCCTTAGGGTTGGCTGGACTGATCCACGCAGGACAACGCGGCTGCCCTGGTGGGAAAGGGAGAGTTGATTGACCACCGGTGGCGGGGCAAGACTTGGGGAAAAAGGTAGACTGTGGCTCTCGATTTCCGGCATTGTGGCATGGATACCGCGCAGGCCGCCACCCCAGCCGAGGCGGTCGACGAATTCCGCGCCCGGGTCTTGGGGCGGAATGAGCAGGAGCATCAGCAAGGGTAAGAGGTGGACGCAGCTTTCCAAAGGACTGGGAGTTTTGGCTTGGCGCACCGGCCCAATGAGGCGCAGAAGGGCAAGGATAACGACCACCAAGCCGGCAATGGCCAGCACCACCCGCTGCCAGGGGGCCACCAAAATGGAGGACCAGGGCCCAAAGGCGGTGACAAAGAAGGTGGCAGCCCAGACCAGGGCCACCGCGCTGCGCTGAAAGCCAGGCCAATCCGTGGGTCGTGTCGGGGCATGATGGCAGCAGTCGCTCATGCGAGCATGCCCAATAAGAGGGTGGAGAGATAGACCAGCACGGCGGTGGTGGACATCACCAGGGCGATCACGCGGACGGTAAAGACGGTGCGCAGCATGAGAAGTAATTTAATGTCGCACATAGGGCCAAAAATCAGGAAGGCGAGGAGGGCGGCCCAGGCAAAGCCGTGCAGGCCGGCGGCGAGGAAGGCATCTGCCTCACTACAGAGGGAGGAGACAAAGGCCAAGGTCATGGCAAGCATTGGCCCCCATACCACATCGCCGCCAAGGTCTTCGAGGGTGGACACCGGCACCGCCACCCGCAGGGCGGTGGCTAGTCCAACGCCGAAGAGGAAGAAGAGCAGGGTATCGAAGGAATCGCCGAGCACCCGCTCAGCCCGGGCTCCAAGGCCGGTGACCGGCGCGTGCTGATGGCCGCAGCCCTCGCCCGGAAGGAGGGCGTCTTTGGCCTGGAGGCGCCAAAAAATGCTCCCCACGGCGATGCTTACGACGATCGCCAGGCCCGAACGCCACAATGCCATTTGCAGATCGGCAAATGCCACCCAGGTACTGAGGAAGACCAGGGGGTGGAGAATCGGGGCGATGAGCAAGAAGGTAATGGCATGGGGCATGGGCAGTCCCTTGCGTAGCAAGCCGCGCAGAACCACCACCACCCCGCATTCGCAGGTGGGAATGAGGGGGGCAGCAATCACCACCAGGGGCAAACCAAACCAGCCGAGGCGCCCACAGGCTCGAGGCAGCCAGTCATCGCGTAGGACGTACTCCATGAGTAAGGTGAGCACCGCGGCGGCAATAATCCAGGGCGCCGCCTCCACCGTAATGCCAAGGAAAATTTTCGCTGCATAGAGACCACCGGCGGGATCGATCAGCCAAAATATGGCCCATGCCAGGGCCATGACCATCACTAGGCGGGCAGCGAACTGACGCACCCGCCGCTGGGCGGGGTCATCGTGATGGTGCTCGTGCTCCTCATCGTGATCAAGGTGGTCATGATCATGGGGATGATCGTGGCTGTGTTCATGATCATGGTCGTGGTCGTGGTCGTGGTCGTGGTCGTGTTCATGATCATGTCCATGAACATGGTCGTGGCGGTGCTCATGGTCGTGATGCTGGTGATCATGACCATGGTCTCGGTGATCCTGGCCGGCTCCCTGGGCAGCATCCCGGGGATCCCCGTTTGCGCCTGCCTCCGCCATCTCATCCGAGGGTGTCATGGTTCTCGACTATGGAGCGCCCGTTTCCGGGGCAATCCGGGGTGCTGTTTTTATGCGACCAAGTTGCATCAGTGATTCAACCACCCAATGGCATGAAGCTTTTAGATTGTCTGCCACTTTGGACCCACTCCATCCGTGGCCGTGGATGCCGTCTGCGCGATATGAGGCAAGGTTCTGACCATGCTGAACCCCATCCCGTAAGCCCTTTAAGGAGTCCTCGGCTTCAGTGGCATTGCCCATTGGGGGCTCAAAACGTTTAATGCCACTGCTCAATCACCCCCTACTCCATGGCGACGCGGATACCCCTGCCCTGCCGCCCTGATTGCTGAGCAAAAAAAGCACCCTGCCGTTTCCGGCAGGGTGCTTTCGGTATCTGGCGCGCCGGGGAGGATTCGAACCCCCAACCTCCTGATCCGTAGTCAGGTGCTCTATCCAATTGAGCTACCAGCGCAGCTGATCAGCACCATCGGTGCCGTGAGGGGGCGCAGTATGAAGCCGCCATCCTGAGGTCAAGGGGTCAGTTTTTGGCCTCGCCATGGAGGGTGACTTGGATCCTACGGCTGCCGCCATGGCGGCGATGTTCGCCAAGCCAAATCCCCTGCCAAGTGCCCAGGGCCAGGGTGCCTTGATGAATCGGCAGGGAGAGTTGTACGCCAAACAGGGCGCTGCGGATATGCGCGGGCATATCATCCGGTCCTTCGCTGGTATGGATATAATATTTTTCGCCTTCTGCCGCATAGCGCTTGGCCCAGGCGGCAAGATCTACCCGCACATCGGGATCATAAGACTCCCCCAATAACAGTGAGGCAGAGGTGTGCTTCAATAACAGATGGCAGAGGCCGAGTTGCAGCGATGCTATCTCTGGTAGGGCGGCGCATATTTCGTCGCTCACCAGGTGAAAACCGGGCTGACGGGGGCGAAGCTGAATTTCGCGACTGAACCACATGGCATGAACCTTTCAGGGCGCGCAACCTATGGTAATCATTGCGCCTATCTTGCGACACCGAGGGGTGAAATCCCGCTGATCAAGGAGGTCGGAATCCCCTAAGCCTCTTGGCAGGGCAGGCGTACGCGAAAGGTGCTGCCCTCAGGGGAACTATCGACGCTAATGGAGCCGTGATAGAGGGTAATTAAACGTCTGACTACCGCCAGCCCCAGGCCGAGGCCAAAAGATAATCCGGCTTTTTTGGTGGTCACATTGGGTTCGAAAATGCGGTTGCGAACATCGGCGGGAATGCCCGGGCCATTATCGATAATCAGCACTTGTGCCACGCCCCCGTCGCAGCTACTGACAATACGCAGTTGGGCCGGACGATCATTGCTGGCCATGGCTTCGCAGGCATTACTGATGAGGTTTGACCAGATCTGAATGAGCTCACCCTCATTTGCCCCCATAGTCCCGGTGCAGGACAGCTCGCAGACCAAATCGACCCCGCGTAGTTTATTGCCCAGAATGGTAACCGCTGCTTTAATGGTCTCATCGATAACCGCGCGTTCTTCGCGTAAGCGCTCGCTGGCGCCCAATTGTTTGAGCGCGGTAACGACATGGGCGGCTTGCCGCGAGGATACGGCCATATCCCGCAGGGTGGCTCCCAATTCCCAAGCTCGCAGGGCGGCACTGATGTCTTGAGCACCGCTGCGATGAAGCAGGGGAAGCAAAACGCCCTGGGGATCAATTTGGGCAATCTGGCGGGCGCTGGCAAAATCGAATCCGCGACGGCGCAAATCTTGAGTGCGCTCGCGCAACTGCTCGCGGCCAATGAGTGGCCTGCCCTCGCGCCAGCCCAAGGCAAAGGCCTTGGCCTCAGCCGGGGGGCGAGATTCTGCGAGGTGCTCTACTTCAGCTCCAAGCCATTCTCCACCACGTGCCACCACCGCCAGGGCGTTATTGAGCTCGTGGGCCACCGCCGCAGCCATTTGCCCCAGGAAGCCCATTTGTTCTAGTTCCTTGGCGCGCAGGGCCTCAATGCGCTCGCGCTCAGCCTGCTGCAAGGATTGCTCTTGGCGTTTCAGCAGGGCTCGGACAAGGAGAGGGATAATGCGCTTTTCCAGGTCTTCCGGGCGATCGTGAATGAGATCGATCCAGGCCAGTTCACTCTTTATTTGGGCACGGATGGTGAGGGTTGAGACAAAATCATTAAGGAAAATGGACTGAATGCCCACCAGTTCACCATGGGCAAAACTGAGGACGGGAATCGATTCGCCATCCTCTAGGTCTCGGCTGCCGACGAGGATGCCACTGCAGACCATGAAGAGTCGCGTATTGCGCTCTCCCTGGGCCATAATCACTTCTCCAGCTTCGTAAACCTGCCGCCGGCGAGGATCGCTGAAGAGGGTGTCCATGAGTTGTCGACGACCACTGTCACGCCCCATCTTTACGCATTCCTTATCCCACCTTTATATTTCCCTTGCCCCTGACAATCGTAGCTGACCATGCGCCGCCTTCGGAGGGAGCATGAGTTACGAGTCTTCGCCGATCCGCGATCCTGCAAGCTCGGGGCGAGCGTCCCTCTACTTGGTTTGGCTTGGGGTTTTTGCCGGGCTATACGGCTTACTCTTGGCGGTCGGCTTGGTTGGTAATGGTTTTAAATTAGCCTCTGGCGGCGATGAAACCGCCCGTCAACTCTTCGCCTTTGCGACAAATCCCATCGCAGGTTTATTGGTTGGCATTATGGCCACCGCCTTGGTGCAGTCATCAAGCACAGTGACGGCGATCATCGTCGGTTTGGTGGCCTATGGCACGTTGGATGTGCAGATGGCAGTGCCGATGATCTTGGGCGCAAATCTCGGCACGACCGTCACCAATACCATTATTTGCATGGCCTATCTCAATCGGAAGACGGAATTCCGCCGAGCCTTTGCCGCGGCGACGGTGCATGACGCCTTTAATCTCTTGGCAATCGCTATTTTCTTACCCCTTGAATTACTGACCGGATTCATGCGTCACAGCGCCGGTTGGACGGCGGAACTTCTCGGTGGTGCCAGCGGCGGGAAGTTTCCCAATCCCATTAGCATGGCCACCAAACCGGTGGAGCGCCTCTTCTATGGCGGTGAGGGCTCCGGATTACTGGGGGGCCTGCCGAATCTCTGGGCGGGGATCATCCTCGCCGTCCTCGGCTTAGTATTGATTATTGGCTCTATCACCGTCATTGGCAAGTTGCTGAAACGGGTCCTGCAGGGACGGGCCGAACGCCTCTTTCACGCCGCCGTCGGCCGAGGTCCGGTGGCGGGCATTATCTCCGGCACCGTGGTAACCGTTATGGTGCAGTCCTCGACCACCACCACCTCCCTCATCGTCCCCATGGCTGGGGCCGGGGTGATTAAACTGGAGAAGGTCTTCCCCTTTACCGTTGGCGCCAACATTGGCACCTGCGTCACCGCCCTGCTGGCCTCCATGGCCGGCGGCAGCAACCCCGCCCTCTCCCAGGCGGCGCTGCAGATCGCTTTAGTGCATCTCTATTTCAATCTCACTGCAACCCTGGTGATTATGGGCATTCCGTGGTTGCGTCGCATTCCCCTGTGGACCGCGGGCATGCTCGCGGATCTCGGGGTGCGTTCGCGCTCATTGGCCATTGTCTATGTCCTTGGCCTCTATTTCGGCCTTCCCATACTGGTGCTCTTCCTTTCCCATCTCATGGGAGCAGAGACCCTCGAGGTGGAAACCCCAGGCCCGGCGGCCATTGAGCTCATTGAATCCGAAGTATCCCCTGTCCCCCCAGCGCACCCTGCCCCCGATCCAGCAGCCAGCGAGGAGTAGTCCCCATGTTCGATCTCTTTAAGTCCCTGCTGCGTCGTGGCGCCGGCGCGGATGCCGGCCTGTTATTCACCGCCCGCGCCCAGATTATCGACACCCTCGGCCAAGCCCAAGAGGTGCTGGCGGAGGCGGTTGCTGCCATTGCCAGCGGTCAGCCTGGAGAGGGTTTGGAACAGCGGGCGCGCAGCGCTGATAAGGCCAGCAATAAGGCTGAACGGGAATTGCGAAAAATCCTGGTAGAGCACCTTGCTTTCTCCCAAACCGATGGCCCTGCCTGCCTAGTGATGATGTCGGTGGGCAAGGATGTCGAGCGCTTGGTGGATGAATGTCGCAATCTCGCCGACCTCGCCGTGGCCCTTGGCGCTGACCCCCTAGGTAAGCATCGCCAAGACCTGGCGCCCCTGGCCCAGGAAGTGCATGACCTCCTCGCCCGCACTTGCAAGGCCTTCGCCGATAATGATGAGGCCGAGGCTCTAAGCCTGGTTGAAAGTGAGAAACCATTTATCGCCCGCTGTCACGAACTGGGCGATCGCATTATCGCCGACGAGGGCCTGGGCGTGCGCCCGGCGGTGCTCTTGAGCCGCTCCATCCACGTCCTCCACCGCCTACGCGCTCACCTCGCCAATATCGCCAGCACCGTGGTCTTCCCAGTGCACCGCATCGACTTCGCCAAACGCAGCTATATCGAAGACGCGCGCAAAGAGCTGGGCATCGATCCCTAATCCAGGGCGTAAAATGGCGGTAGGCTAGACATAATTGAGATAGGCCTGCTTAATCTCCGAGAGCCATTGGCGCTGGTCCTTGGCCCAGTGCGCTTCGGAGAAGATTTCCACTTCGTTCCAGCCGTTAAATCCGGCGGCTTCGACGGCAGCGCGGATGCCTTTGATGTCGATGCAGCCCTCGCCCATGAGGCCGCGGTCGGTGAGCAGATGGCGGGTGTCCGGGCGCCAGTCGCAGACGTGGAAAGCGAAGAGGGTGTTCTGCTCGCCGGCGAGGCGGATTTCCTCACTCAGGGCTTCATCCCACCACACATGGTAGACATCCAGGGCAATGCCGACCAGGGGATCCTGGAGGGCTTCGCAGATGGCCCGGGCCTGACCCATGGTATTGACCGCCGAGCGATCGGCGGCGTACATGGGATGTAGGGGCTCAATGGCCAGCTTCACCCCCGCCGCGCGGGCGTGGTCTAAGCAGGCAGCAATGCCATCGGTGACCTGCTTACGCGCTTCCGGCAGCGGCATGCCGACCACGGCGCCGCAGACCAGTACCACCATTGGCGCGCCAATGGCCGCCGCTTGATCGATGGCCAGTTTATTGTCGTCGATGGCCTTTTGGCGGTCAGCGGCGCTGAAGGCAGGAAAAAAACCGCCGCGGCACAGCGCCGCCACTTCCAAGCCCGATTTGCGAATCAGGGACCCAGCCGCCTCGGCGCCCAGTTCTTCGATGACATTGCGCCACACCGTAATGCCGGGGATGCCAGCGGCGGCGTAATTATCGCAGGCCTGGGCCAGGTTCCACGGCTTGGTGGTAAAGGTATGCACCGCCAGGCGGCTGAAATCGGTGAGGGGCTGGGCGCTCATGGTAGACTCCGAAAAAGCCCGGAGGGCGGGTCGATGACCCGCCCCGGGTGGGAAATGGTGGGACACCGTCCCACCCTCCAAGGGTTGGCCGGGGCGAAGCCCCTGAGTATCTGGCGCCGAGGGGTGGTGGATGGATACAATCGCGAAGCGATCCATCCACGCGTGCAGGGGCGCATGCCCCGAAACGCGAACCCCGACAAAACCAGGGGGGTAGGCCCGCAGGGCCGTAGGGGCGAAGCCCCTGAGCTAAAGCTCGGGCACGTCCAGCCAGCGACGCTCGGCCCAGCTTTGCAGGCCCAGCTCAGCTAATTGCACGCCCTTGGCGCCTTCGCGCAGGGTCCAGCGGAAGGGCTCATCTAAGGCCACATGGCGCAAGAAGAGTTCCCACTGAATCTTGAACGCATTGTCGTAGTTCTGCATATCGGGGACTTCCTGCCAGCCGGCGTAGAAGTCGATGGGGCTGTCGATATCGGGATTCCACACCGGCTTGGGGGTGGCGGCGGCGCTCTGCACCCAGCACTTGCGCAGGCCCACCACCGCCGAGCCCTTGGTGCCGTCGACTTGCATGGTCAGCAAATCGTCGCGGCGCACGCGCACATTCCAGGAGCTATTGAAGTGGGCGATAACGCCGTTTTCCAGCTCGAAGGTGGCGTAGGCGGAATCATCGGTGTCGCAATTATAGGACTTACCCTGCTCGTCGATGCGGGTGGGAATATGGGTGGCGCCCATGCAGCTGAGGGCCTTCACATTGCCAAAGCAATTGTCGATGACATAGCGCCAGTGGCACAGCATATCGACAATAATGCCGCCGCCGTCGGCCTTGCGATAGTTCCAGCTGGGGCGCTGGGCCGGCTGGTCGTAGTGCTCGCCAGTGAACACCCAGTAGCCAAACTCGCCGCGCACGCTCAAAATATCGCCGAAGAAGCCCTGATCCTTGATCATTTGGAATTTACGCAGGCCGGGCAGCCACAGCTTGTCCTGGACCACGCCGTTTTTGAGGCCGGCGTTTTCGCAGAGTTCGGCCAGGGCCAGGGCTTCCTTGGTTTCCACCGCGGTGGGCTTTTCGCAGTACACGGCCTTGCCGGCCTTCACCGCCATTTCCACAAATTGCTTACGGAAGAGGGTGCCTGAGGCGTCGAAGAAGATCTCGTAATGGGGATCATTCAAAGTGGCTTGGAGATCGGTGGTGTATTTATCGAGGCCCACCCGCTTGGCGAGATCGGCCAGCTTATGGATATTGCGGCCGGTCAGAATGGGGTCGGGCATGAGGGTGAGATCGTCGGAGATCTTAATGCCACCCTGTTTGATGATCGCCATGATAGAGCGAATCAGGTGCTGGTTGGTGCCCATGCGCCCGGTGACGCCGTTCATAATGATGCCGATATTGCGAATTTCCACGGATTGAGCTCCTGGTCCCGGGGTGGTTGGAAAGGGGGTCTGCTGCCAGCTGGCAGGGCAAGGACCCTAGATGGGGTAGCTGCTGATGCAATCCGTTGCCCACTGGTCCGTAGGTGTTTGTGGAAGGGTTGCTCGTTTGGGGGCTGTGGCATGCTGCAACTCCCGGAGGTTTTTTTATGTCCCAGCCCACCCTCGCCCTGATCGATGGCATGGCCCTGGTCTACCGCGGCCACTTCGCCATGATTCGCGCCCCGCGGCTGACCAGTTCCGGCCTCAATACCTCTTGCCTGCAGGTCTTTACCCAGGTCATGCTGGGGGTCTTTGAAGAGGCCAAGGCCAGCCATGTGGCGGTGGTCTTCGACACTCGCGCTCCCACCTTTCGCCACCAGCGCTATCCCGCTTACAAAGCCACCCGCGATGCCATGCCCGAAGAGATCGAAGCCGCCCTGCCCTGGCTCGATCGCATTCTAGGCGCCCTGCGCATCCCAGTGCTGCGCCTGGATGGCTTTGAGGCCGATGACCTCATCGGCACCATCGCGGTGCAGGGTGAAGCTGCCGGTTATCAGGTGATTATGGTCACCCCGGACAAGGATTACGCCCAGCTGGTGGGCCCGGGGCGGGTGATCTGGCGGCCCAGCAAGGGTGGCGGCGGTTTCGATAAATTGGGGGTGGCAGAGATCTGTGCCGAATGGGGCATCGAGCGCCCCGATCAGGTGATCGACATCCTCGGCCTCATGGGCGACAGTTCGGATAACGTGCCCGGGGTGCCCGGCATTGGCCCCAAGACCGCCAAAGATTTGATCCAGGCCTACGGCGATATGGCGGGGGTCTACGCCAACCTCGATCAGGTGAAGGGCAAGAAAAAAGAAAACCTGGCTGAGCACCGCGAGCAGGCCTTCCTCTCCCGCGAGCTGGTGACCATCGACACCGCGGTGCCCCTGGATTACGCCTTTGATGCCCTGGCCCGCCAGGAGATCGATCGCGAGGCCGCCGCCAGCCTCTTTGCCGAGCTGGAATTTCGCAGCCTTGGCGAGCGCCTCCTGGGCGCCGGGGCGGTGGACGCTGCCGGTCAGGCCGAGCAGCCCCTGGGCACCATTGCCGAGGTGTTTCATACCTACCATCTGGTCCAGGACGAGGCCAGCTTGGTGAGTCTCCTGGATGGTTTGGCAGCCCAGCCCCGCTTCTGCATCGACACCGAAACCGATGGCCTCGAACCGCGGCACTGCCGCCTCCTGGGCATGAGTTTTTGCTGGCGCGCCCACGAGGCCTGGTATCTGCCCTGGCCTGAAGACAGCGCTGCGGCCGCGGCCCTGCGCCAGCGGCTGGCCCCCATCCTGGCCGGTGAGGCCGTGAAGGTTGGCCATAATCTCAAATTCGACGCCGCCGTGCTGTTGGCCCATGGGCTGCCCCTGGGCGGCGCCTATGAGGATACGATGCTCGCCGCCTGGTTGGTCAGCCCCGATCAGCGACGCAGCATGGATGCCTTGAGCGAGCGCCTGCTGGGTTATCGCCCGGTCTCGATTACCAGCCTCATCGGCGAGAAGGGTAAGGACCAGCGCTCGATGACCGCGGTGCCCCTGGCAGAATTGGCGGAATACGCCGCCGAAGATGCCGATGTCACCTGGCAGCTGGCTGAAATCTTACGACAAGAGTTGGCGGAAAGCGGCCAAGAAAAAGTTTGGCGCGAGGTGGAATGCCCCCTAATTCCGGTGCTGGTGGCGATGGAGGCTGAAGGCATAAACATTGATGTTGTGGCCCTCGGCCGACTCAGCGCCACTCTGGAAACGCGTATCGCTGAGATGACCAGCCAAATCAACGCCGTTGCCGGCGAGGAAGTGAATATCAATAGTCCTAAGCAATTGGGTGAGCTCCTCTTCGACCGTTTGCAATTAGACCCCAAGGCCAAGCGCACCGCCAAGAGTAAGCAATACCAAACCAATGAGCAGACCCTGCAGCGCCTGGCCGGTCGCCATCCCATCGTCCAGCACATTCTCGATTATCGCGAGGCAACCAAACTCAAAAGTACCTATGTCGATACCCTGCCGCAAACGGTGGACCCAGTCAGCGGCCGGGTGCACACCCATTACGAACAGGCGGTCGCTGCCACTGGTCGTCTCGCCAGCCGCGACCCCAATCTCCAGAATATTCCCGTGCGCTCAGAGTTTGGCCGCCAGATCCGTCGCGCTTTCGTCTCCCGCGGATCTGAATATCAGCTGCTCTCCCTCGATTATTCGCAGATCGAATTGCGCATCGCCGCTGAATTGTCCGGTGATCCTGGGCTGGCCGAAGCCTTCGCCTCGGGCTACGATATTCACACCGCTACCGCCGCCGCCGTTTATGGGGTGCTGCCCGATTTGGTGGATGGGGAATTACGGCGGCGCGCCAAGACCGTCAATTTCGGCATTCTCTATGGGGTCAGTGCCTTCGGCTTGGCCGAGCGCCTGGATATCAGCCGCGCCGAAGCCAAAGCCCTTATCGACGCCTACTATGATAGATTTAGCGGATTGAAAGGATGGATGGCCCAGGTGGTGGAGGAGGCTCAGACACGCGGCTGGGTGGCCACCATCCTTGGCCGTCGCCGCGCCATTCCCGAAATCACCTCGCGCAATGCCATGGCCCGCCAGGCAGCCGAGCGACTGGCGATCAATTCCCCGGTTCAAGGCAGCGCCGCTGATCTTATTAAACTGGCGATGATAAGGGTGCATCAGCATCTACAGGAAACCGGCAGCCGTTCAAAACTCCTGCTGCAGGTGCACGACGAATTAGTCATCGACCTTCACCATAGCGAGCGCGAGCAACTTCCAGCGATTTGCGCTGAACTCATGCGCCAGGCTCTGCCCATGCGCGTCCCCCTTGAAGTGGAATACGGCATCGCCGACGATTGGCTGGCGGCTCACTAAGCGGATGGCGAGAGAGGGGGTTTTTCTGCGTCGTTGAGGGCGGCGCCAATGGCCTCCCATGTGCTGTCGCAGCAGGAACCGAGAACGATGATTTCGGCGTTCAAGATGGCGGGTAAAACTTGTTCGCGCAGAAGGGAAGGAGACAGCCAGTTGGCATCAAGGTGAGCCATCGTCGATGGCTGATCTGGATTTAGGGGGTTGACTCTTTCATGCCGTAATAGTGCAGGAGTGGTGACGATTTCTGGATCTAGGCCAGGCATTTCTGGGAAGAAGCTGAGATCGCGGCCTAGCCAGAGCCCGGCGAGGAGGTGCACCAGTTCACTGATGCTGGCCTCCTCTGATAAAAGTATTGCCCCAGTATCGTTGCTGGTTCGAAGTTCTTCCACCCGATGACGAAGCATAACCCACAGACTCGCCGCCGGGACGAGATCGGCATGATGGGCAAAGAGGGGTTCGGCGCTTCCGCGCAGGCGCGCCCTGAGCGTGGCGCGCCAGCGTTGGTGAAGTTCAGCGTCGCTTAACGAAGACAAAGGTAGTTGCATGTTGGGTGTCGAGGTACATGCGCACGACAACATTGGTGGGGCGCATTTTATAGGTGAAGGTGTAGGGAATTTGCGCGTCGAGTTGGCCGTCAGCAAGGCCTCGCTTAAAGCGCCCGTAGAAAAGGCGGTTATTGGTGCAGGGGGCTACCTGGGTAAAAAAGTTTCGCCCCATTGCGGCTTCCGGAGCTACCCCGGCTAGTTCGCTTTCGTAGCGGTTGTAACTGCGAATAATCCCTCGTTCATCCACTTCAACAATGCCGAAGTCAAGCTCGTCGCGTTCACTTTGGCTCATATCGGCCATGCGAGACAAGGTGTCTTTATCAACAAAAGAATCGCTTTTATCCTCGCTAATGTCTTTAACCGGCGGCGGCGGTGGCACCGCCTTGGCGGCGGGTTCTGGTGGCGCAGATACAGCAACTTGGGTATCTGTGGCTGGGGCTGGTTTGTTTGGTGCTGCCTTAGGGTTAGGGGCAGGGGGAATTATTTTATTGGGCTCTGGTAAACTTGGAACGCTTATGCGAGAGCTCTCAATAGGACTCTTTGTGCCATTCGGCAATAAATGGTTGTAGAGGGTCGTAATTGCAAGGAGGCATGCATTTTGTCCATTGCGGTCAATTTGTAGTCCGCCGGAGGCATGTTTTCGTAGGCTGTGTACCAGATGAATAAGATCATCGGGGTCAGAGCAGCCAAGCTCCTGGTCGAGGCGTTCGCGGCCAGCATAAAAATCTTCGAGCTGGTGCTCAAGGGAGGCGATGGTTTCTTGGTGGTCCATGGTGTGGGTTCCTTAGCGGGGAGGGGAAGCGAGGAGTTGTTGATTTTACTGAAAGTGCTCTTATGGTGTTTGCTGTATGAGTAAGTAATCCCCAAACAGAACTTGCTATTCAACCTTATATCAGGTGTCTCGCCCGTTTCAATACCCAGGAGTTTATCTATGGCCACCCTTGACTGCTCGCAAGAAGAGCTGCGTGCGTATCTCTTGGATCCTAAGCTCGACACAGAGTGGAAGGCGACAATTGCCGAATGGTCTGATGCCAGCGATGCATCGAAGGCGGAAACTTTAGAGTGGATTCGTTCCATGCGTGACGAGTTCGTTGGTGTCATATCAATCGTTGATGACCCAGAAGACCTCTGCTATTGTGCCGTGGTGCGCTATATCGAAGTAAAGTGCCGCTGGATATTACTAAATAATCAGGTCAATTACACGATGGTTCGGACGGGTTCACCACCGGATGAAGTTATGTACCGAGCCTGTATTGCTGCACAATTACTCGCCGCCCTTGAGGTGCATATTCGCAGTCATCACGTAGAAGCGATTACGGACTTTTTAGCAGAGCCGACGGCGGTTCCTGATCTTGGCGGTGGTATGCCGCCTCCAATCGTAAACGTAAAAAAAAAGATGAGCTAGAATCCAGTGCGGGGATTTGTCTGCGCTCGGATTCGAGTCCAGAACGCTTCGCTGCCGTGAATGCAGTGATCTCCATTGCTGGTGGCCGTCGAGCAGAAGCCTTTGTCCGCTTGGAGGCCCTTGCCAGTTCGACAGGCGTCGACAAATCCCTCGCCAATGCTGCCCTAGAAGCCGGATTGTGGTTGGCCTTAGATGATAATCTTCGCGCAGCGAGTGAACCCTTAGAGCGCGTTTTGGCTGGAGATCAGCCATGAGCGCGGTCGATCATCTGTGGGACTCGCGACTTCAGGCCTGGCGCCACTGGGCCGGTAGTGAGTCCTTACGTTGTTTTGACCTTGTACTCCAGGCGGCCCTTAATGGCAGCCTCAGTTATCCGCAAGAACTCGTGGTAAGTCTTCTCGAAGATCGCCAGCCGCAGTTGGATGATACGCTTAATTCCCCCAGTCTGTCCTTTCTCATGCGTGTTCTGCATGATCAGCGTAGCCATGAATTGGACATCGCCGATGTTGAGCGGGTGGCGACAGGCCTGCAGTGGATGGCCCTCGATACCAATGTTTATTTGGGCTTGATTGGCGGCACTCCTCTGCCTGCGGCATGGCCACCTGGTACTGCAACCATGGCGGTGATTGCCCGGCAAGACGGTCAGCGCCTGATTTTCCCTGCAGATAGGGTGGAGTTGCTCTCATGAATGCCATTGACCATGAATTTATCGCGGCCTTCGATGAAGAATTCACGCCGCAGTGTGAGCGCTTGGATGAGTTGGCTGAATTATTGATAAGTGGGTCCCAAGGGGCGCAAGCTGTTCAAGAAGCATTTCGGGTTTACCATACGATCAAAGGCAATGCATTAAGTGTCGGGTTGCAGAATTTGGGAGAGTTTGTTCATCAAGCCGAAGAGGTTCTCCGGCTATGGCGCGATGGTGGCCATCTCCCAACTCCGGCGCTTGGAAATATGATGCTGCGCGTCGGTGATGAGCTGCGACGCTTGCGCAGCAATCCAGATGCACCACCGGACGAACAATTACTTTCTTGGCTTAACACTATTCAACCGGGCCAAGAGGTCTCAGCTTCGTCGACGGTTCAGCCTGCCATGCCGCCTGGGGCACCGGCAGGCGAAGAGCGCCCTGAACTAACGGTGTCAATTGATGAATTAGATCGGATTTTTCAGGACACCGAGAATCTACGATCTGATCTTTTAGCCAGCGGTGATGACCAACGTGGGGCGCAAGTCGCTCAGATTGCTCGACGCTTATTAGGTATCCGCACCAAGCCAGTGCGATCTCTCCTGCCAAGGCTTAAGCGCATGGTGCGCGAAACTGCTGCTGCTCTTGGCCGCGAGGTCGATTTCATTGTCAGCGGGGATGGTGTCGCCGCCGATGCCGCCACGGTTAGCGATCTTGCAGGTGCCTTACCGCACCTCCTACGTAATGGTCTTGACCATGGCATCGAGAATCCCGAGGATCGCCGCGCCGCGGCCAAGGCCGCCACCGCCCGCTTGGAGTTGGGTTTCCGCTTTGAAGGAGGCAGCTTTATTGTCCGGATTGCGGAGGATGGCCGGGGTATGGACGATCGGGCGATTGCGCGATCGGCGGTAAGTAAAGGTATTCTTGAGCAACGGGAGGCCGATGCCCTAACCCGCTATGAGCGCCTTAAATTGATTTTCCGTCCAGGATTTTCAACTGCGGCTCAGTTGTCTACCGTCAGCGGGCGTGGGGTTGGCATGGATGCCGTCGCGGCAATGGTGGATCGCCATGGCGGGCGAATTGATCTGGAAACCAAACTTGGATTTGGCACCGCCTTCGAGCTGGTATTCCCGGTGCCCTATCGATTTGATAACTATCTCTTGATCACATTATCGGAGCGCGCCCTTGGCTTGCCCGTATCCATGGTCCAGGGACTGATGGTGGATGCTCCGCCAGCGGTCGAAGATGGGATGGTGGAAGTTGCTGGTTCACCTTTGGTGCTTCTCGGCTTTCGTGAGTGGGATCCCCAATTCGGCCGTCAACTCAAGCGCCCCCTCATTATCCTCGATCTCGGTGGCATCTCTGCCGTGATGGCTGTAGATCGGGTGCTTGGTTTTGCCAGTGCCCTCATTCAGGGATTACCGGCGAATGGATCCGCGCCAGCGTTTCTTGCCGGTATTGCCCGTGTGGGCAGTACGCATTTTTGGGCGATTGACGACAGTAAACTGCGCCAGGATTGGAATGCGTTTACCGTTCCTATGGAATGAATGTCATTTCATATCTTGAGCGGGGTGAGATGAAATTCAGGGGCCGCGGGATCTGGCATGCGAAGCCATGACAGAGAACAGATAGGTGTTCTCTGTCAGCTTGCACGAATCCCTCACCGTATTCCGAGCTAGAGCGGTTGACGATCGGGACTCAAAGCTTGGCCATTGATGCGGGCTTTGGCGAGGGCGCTGAGGGCTCGGCGATCGAGGGGGGAGGCGGTTTCGATGACGGTTTCGGTTTCGCCAATGGCGATGCGTCCAATGGCGCGGCCTTCAAGGCCGGTGGCACCGGCCACCGTGGCCAAGACCCGAGACGGATTGGCTCCGTGTTTGTAGCCCACCGCGAGGGTATAGAGAGTGCCGGCATTAAAGGTATCGGTGCGTTTCGGAGGTGCGGCTTTGGGGGCGCTGGGCTGGCGATCGGCGGCGTGACGCTTGGCAAACTTTGCTGGCGGATGATTATCCCGACGGTGCGTTTCGCGAGCCACCGGGCGGCGATCGATGGGCTGTTTTTGGTCGCGGAAGGGTTGTGCATCGCCGTTGACCAGACGGGCCAAAGTAGCTGCTAATTCAGAAGCGCTAATGCCATGGGCGCTTTCTATTTCCTCAATCAGAGTGCGGTAAGCTTCAAGGTCGGTACGGCGCTCGTGCTCTAAGACGAGGCGCTTGCCGAAACGTTTGAGGCGCGCCTGGTTTACCGATTCGGCGCTCGGCTTATCCCAGCGTTCGATATCCATGCCGGCGCGTCGAACCAGATTATTGAGGAGATAGCGTTGATTGGGGTTGGCAAATGCAATGGCAGTGCCGGTACGACCGGCGCGGCCAGTACGGCCAATGCGATGGGTGTAGGTTTCGATATCTGGTGGCAGATCAAAATTGACGACGTGCGAAACTCGATCGACGTCTAGGCCCCGGGCGGCCACATCGGTAGCAACCAAAATATCAATATCGCCCTTAATAAATCGGCTCACGGTGTGTTCGCGATCACGCTGGGCGACATCGCCGGAGAGCATGGCGGCGCGATGACCGTGGCTTACCAATGCCTCCGCGACTTCATTGGTGGCCACTTTGGTGGCGACGAAAACAATGATGCCATCGGTGTCTTCAAAGCTCAGTAGGCGTAAGAGGGCATCGATTTTATCGCGATAGGGGACAATCGCCGCGCATTGTCGGATCAGTGGCTTTTCACCACTGGCCGCAATCGAGATTTCCAGGGGATCGCGCGTATGGCTGCGTGCCAAGGCCCGGATTGGTGGCGGCAAGGTGGCGGAAAAGAGGGTGGTTTGCCGTTCTTTCGGGCAGGCGGAGGCAATGCGAGCTACATCCTCAATAAAGCCCATGCGCAGCATTTCATCGGCTTCGTCAAGAACCAGGGCACGTAGTTGATCCAACTTCAGCGTGCCGCGATCAAGGTGATCAATGAGCCGGCCGGGGGTGCCGACCACCACGTGGGCTCCACGCTGTAAATCGCGTAACTGCGGAATATAGCTGGCCCCGCCGTAGAGACAGGTCACCCGCAAGCCACGCAGGCCGGCGCCATATTCACTAAACGATTCAGCCACCTGAATGGCCAACTCGCGAGTTGGGGCCAGCACTAAAACCTGGGTTACCGGAATGGAGGTGTCGAGACGGGCTAATAGGGGCAGGGCAAAGGCGGCGGTTTTGCCGGTTCCGGTTTGCGCCTGGCCCAGCACATCCCGGCCCTCAAGCAGGGCGGGGATGGTCGCTGCCTGAATCGGCGAGGGGATGGTATATCCCTTGGCGCGAACGGTGGCGAGCATGTTTTCGGGAAGACCTAAAGAGTCGAAGTCCACGGCGGGAGCCGGGGCAGAGGCGGGAGAGGCAGTCATAGGGACTTTCATGGCGTTGTACGCGCGAAGAGGCATCGTCCATGGGCTTTCGGAGCCTTGGCGATGGATAGGGAAAGAGACATGCCGACGACCGGCAGGTCACAGACGAGCGCCTATGGGCTCATCCTGCCCTAGCGCTCACGCATTGCCGGCAGCAGTGCCGACATCGGCGCGGGAGCATGCGGGGATCCCAAGAAAAGCAAGGGTTGAGCTTTTCTGTTGAATTTAGCGCCCTGCTGCAACGCCACCGGGGACGCTTATGTTCTGTGGGCTGAACCCTTTGCTTTAGGACTTACCGCCGCCGCCACGAATACAGCGCTCAAGGGAAAAGGCGCCACTGCCGTGGGCCATGACCATCAGCAAGCCACCGATCAGTCCGATATTTTTAAGGAATTGAATCTGCTCGCTACTATCCCAAGGGGGATGGAAAATAAGGGTGGTGGGGACGAGGAAAACGATCAGCAAGAGCGCTCCGAAACGGGCGCGTAGGCCAAGGATCAGACTCAAGGCGCCGATAAGGAGAAAGGTAATGGCGCCGATCAGCAAGAAGCTGGTTATCGGTATACCCTTGCTGGCCATAAAGGCAGCGGTGCCGGAAAAATTGGCGATTTTACCGAAGCCAGAGGCAAGAAAAATCGCTGCCAGGGCAATGCGCCCCATCAGCACCGCGCTATGGTGCAAGGGTCCATGGTGGAAGAGGGTGGCGAGGGACATGGGAACTCCAGGGGCTTGGGTGTGGGGTTAGGTCAATAAAAAAGCGAGGACCTGACCGTCGTCGCCGAGGCTCAAAGAGCCCTTCCAGGGACCGTCGATGGCGAGGCCGTCTCCGGCGCTCAGGGTGCGATCAAGTTCTGGTAGCTGCGCGCTGCCGGTGGCCAGGTGCAGCCACCACGAGTCACCATCAGCGATGACAATGGGCAGGGTGCCAGGGCCCTGGGCCACCTGTACCTGGCCATCGGCGGCCATCGGCAGGGGGGCATGATCGCCGCCGGCAATGGGCAGCCAAACCCCGCGCTGGCTATCTACAGGGATCTGCTCTTGGCGATGGCCGGGGTCAAGGTTAAGCTGATTGGGCATCAGCCAAATCTGTAGGAGGCGCACGGGTTCGTCCTTTGAAGCATTCCATTCGCCATGGCGAATGCCGCGACCGGCGCGCATGTGCTGAGCTTCACCGGGGCGAATAATGCCTTCCGCACCGGTATCGTCCCGGTGTTGTAAGGCTCCCGAGAGAACCCAGGTAATGATTTCCATGTCTTTGTGACCGTGCCAGTCGAAGCCGGCGCCGGGGGCAACGATATCGTCATTGATGACGCGCAGGGCGCGGTGGCCCATCCATGCAGGGTCGTAGTGGTGGCCAAAGCTAAAGGAATGCCAGCTATCGAGCCAGCCAATGCGGGTATGCAAGCGCTGATCGTGGGGGCGTAGACGGATTTGGGTGGATGATCGCGTACTGTTCATGGCGTTATGCTCCCCACTTTGGTTTTTTTATTCTGGGCTCGGATAATACAGGGCACCGATCATGCTATCCAGGAGTGCGGCAAGTTGTTTTTGGTCGCTTGGCGGGATGGTGGTAAAGACCTGCGTTTGTAGTTGAGCAAGGGGTTGATCAATCCCATCGACGAGAGCCTGTCCACTGGGCTTGAGGCGGGCGCGCACACTTCTGCGATCGGCCGGATTGCGCCAGCGTTCGATATGGCCAGCACGTTCTAGGCGATCTAAAAGTCGGGTGATATCTGGGTCCCGGTCGATGACACGTTCGGCAATACAGCTGCAACTCATGCCGCCATCACCGGCCCCACGCAGGATGCGCAGCACATTGTACTGTTGGCCGGTGATGCCGTATTCTCGAAATAGCTGCTCGCTAACCGCCTTGAGACCATGGGCCACCACGAGGATGCTGATCCAGGCGCGGTTTGCTGGATCCGGAGGCTGCTGCAGGTGAAGATGGCGGAGAAGGTGTGCGGAAGTGGTCATAACTGATTTATAGTCGTTTAAACGAGTATTGTCAAGTCCGCCTAAATGCCTGTACTCCAGCATTTGGCGGTGGTCAGTGGGGGTGCTAATGAATTCAAGCCGCAGACGTAGTAATAGATGATCGAACGGGTAAGGTTCTTCCTACTTTCCCCATTGTCGCCTTTCTGTCTCGCTAAAGGAAAGCCAGTGTTCCCATTTCTCGCTTATGCGCACACTCAGCAAAACTCTTCGGTCCCTGTCGCCGAGATCGGGCAAGCGAGAGAAGGTTTGGCTATGGGAGGCGTTAAGGCCTTTCACCATAAAGGAGTTTCGGTGCCCTTGGAGTCTGATCAAAGTGGTGACTACACCAGGGAAGGACTGCTTTTAAGTGCCTATGTCAAGGGTGAAGATCCCGACGGAAGGGCTTTAGAGGCACTGGTGGGCGAATACCAGGAACCGGCTTTTTGGCTAGCCTATCAATTATTGAGTGATGATGATTTGGCCCGCGACATTGTACAAGACGCTTTTGTTAAGTTATTTCGCAAGCCCGAGAATTATGACCCTCAGCGTCCCTTTAAGGCATGGTTTCTGCGTGTGGTGCGCAATCTCTCCATCGATCGTTTGCGCCGTCAACGTTGTCTTACTCTGCCGGAGGTGGTTGATGGCTTCGTGGATGAAGCCAAGTCTGACCCCCTAGAGGCAGGCGAACGGGTGCAGCGTGTGCGCCATGTTTTAGCCCTCTTGCCGGAGAAATATCGAGCTCTCCTCATAATGCGCGATGTCGAGGGCTGTGAACCTCAGGACATGGCCGAGGCGGAGGGTATCGAGCCTGGGGCCATGCGCTTTCGCATCCATTATGCACGCAAGGCTTTTCGCAAGCTTTGGCGCGACACCTTTGGCGAGGAGGTTCCCGATGAAGCCTGAATACTGTAATCAGGACCTTCATGAAGATGAGGCGCTTATTGATCTGCGCGAGCGGGTTGCTGATTACGTTGCCGGTGACCTTGATCCAAAAACGATGGCGACGCTGCGCCAAGCCATTGCTGCCGATCCTGCACTTCAGGCGGAAGAGCGTTTTTGGCGCGCTGCCCTGGCAGATCTACCGGAAGCGGTGCGTGACCCTCGGTTGTCTGGTCCGGGCGTTGGCATGGCCACGCTGATTCGCGAGCGTCTTTCCAGCGCCACGCCAGCGAACGCTCCATCTCGTCAGCTGCCCTTGTGGAGCGGTTGGCTGGTTGCCGCCGCCGCCATCGCCGCCGCGGTCATTTTTGTCCTGCCCTGGGCGGAGTCTCAGGCGCCAGGTTCGCAAATCTTTGATGAGTATGGCGCGGCCATAGAGACGCCCCACCATCGTCACGCAGCGGTTCGGGTTATCCATCGCGATGCCGCTGTACCGGCTGTCAATACCGAGGGTACTACCCTGCCCCATGATCATCCGGAAGATCGCGCTTGGATGGGCATTTGGACCAAGCCGATTGCTCTTGAGGGCTTCGATCGCCGCCGCGGCCTGCTCTTGGTGCGGGTGGCCGATGGTTCACCGGCGGCGCGGGTTGGCCTACGTCCAGGGGATGTCCTCTTGGCCGTAGACGCTATGGCCACGGCCACCCGCTGGTGTATCCCCGCAGCCTTAGAACAGGTCCGGCCGAAGCAGGAAATCACCATTACCTTTTGGCGCCAAGGCTTTGAGGATATACAGCAGGTAACTTTGGCCATGGGCCGTTGCTGGGAGTGATTGGCTGATGAAGGAGCCTAGGAAGCCAAGTGGCTCTGGCCTTCAGCGGCCTTGTTAGATTCTTTTAGTCGCGGACACGGGTATATCCCAGTGAGCGCATTAACTCTCCGGCTTCATAAGGGTTGCGAGTATCGACGTAGAGGACAATGGTCACCTTGTCGCTAGAGTCGTGGGCGTGAGTCAGATTGCGCACGGTTTTGAGCTCTCGAATTTGCTGGAGGTGACTATCCAGAGCTGCCTCGCTGACCCCCAATTGGTAATAGGTGCGAGCTAAATTGGTTTTGCGCGAACAGCCAATGAGGCTGACCAGCACCAGGATGGCAACAAGAGCGGTGGCGATGAGAGGGGTGCGCATAAGGGCTCCAAGCAATGAGTAAAAGGGAATGAAAACCGCCCGCTGGCGGGTGAAAATCCGCGACCAGCCCCTAGGGGCCTACTCTCCCGCCCACAAACGGGCTTCGTAGGCGAGGGTGCTTTGGCGCAAATTGATCAGGCTGCTAAGGTCGAGTATTTGATGGAAACTGAGATCGGCAAGGAAGCTCTGATATTCCATCTTTGTCCATTTGCTGCGCATGCGCACGGCTAGAGCGTAGATGGATCGCTGGGCCTGTAAAAGCGCCGTCTGTGCTGCGGCCAATTCCTGCAGGTCATTGCTGGCGAGGGCGGTATCGGCTTGCTCTCGTGCCTGGCTTACCACTGCCCGGATCTCGCTGAGGGGAACTTCTTCGCCTTTATTGAGGCTGGTATTGATCGGTGGCAACCATAGGCGCCGCTCATCCTCGGCTGTGCGTACCCTTGAAGCTATGGGGATGGAGATGGGCTGTTCACCGAGGCCGACGGACTCCGCTGCCGGTTCGTCGATGGCGTGGACGGAAGAATCGTTTTCCGTGGTCGATCGGGAACAGCCGACGACGAGGATGGCGGAAAGGATCAAGGGGCTGGCGTAATTGAGCAGTTGCATGCGGCTATGCTGCATGACGAGGGGGCCTATGGCAACGAAGAAGTGAGACCGCCCCAGTTAGTGTGCCGATCATCCGGGATGTCTCACGTGTACCCTAGGCGGCCTTGCAGCAGCGGTGGATTTACCTTGGTGCCTTGCATCCATAAAAAAGCCCGGCCTGTTGCATCAACAGGCCGGGCGGTCAGATGACCCTGTCGCTATTGCCTCAGATTTGGCCAGCGAGCTTCTTAAGTTTGGCCAAGCTGCGCTCGGCGGCCTTAATCGAGGCTGCCAGTTCCAACTTGATTTTAGCAACGGGGATGGCGGGCAGCGTCGGCGGACGACCGGGCTTGCCGGTGAGGCTAGCGCTGGCGGCGGGGGCCGCAGCGGCAGTCTGTACCGTCTTGCGACCGCGGG
The DNA here is from genome assembly GCA_007695355.1 of Planctomycetota bacterium. GTDB lineage: Bacteria > Planctomycetota > UBA11346 > UBA11346 > UBA11346 > REDP01. The sequence continues at coordinate 14,774 of REDX01000145.1, read as the reverse complement.
CAACCTTGGTGGCAATTTTCTTTGCCGCGGCAGGCTTTCCGGCAGTTTTGACGGCGGCGACTTTCTTAGCAACTTTGGCTACCTTTTTGACGCCGGCAGCCTTGGGTTTGGGGCCGGTTGCTTTGCTGGCAACTTTGCTGGCAGCTTTGGTGATACGGGCTTTGGCCATAGATGGCTCCTTCTTGGGTGCGGTAGTTGAAACCGGGATTTTCTTTAGGTGCGCATGCTTGCTGAGATATCCGAGTCTCAGTGAGGAAACCTGGAACAGCAGCCAGCGTGACATGGGTTTTCACATGAAAACCTTCGGCAACTATAAAAGTTATCTCATGATTGCAATATCTAAATACTGTCGACCCAAAATTAATCGAGACGAGAATCGTTACGGTGATTATACGCCAATCATTGTGAAAATCATTTAGACTTAAAAGCCTAGGGGATTTCCAGGGTTACTGGCGAGCTGAGATAAGATTTTTCGCCATCGCCTTTGCGCGCATAAGGTATTACGATAATGGCGCGATAGCAGCGATCGGCGATGTGCGAGCAACGATAGAAGGATAGCACTTATCGCTATTTTTCTATTGCAGCTCGTCCTTAGCGCTTATTTCAGTAAGAGGGTGCGGTAAACGCTGGCGGTCCAGGTATAGGCACGATCGCGTAGGCCAGCGCCGGTAAGGGCATCGAAATTTTCGGCGAATCCAGATTTTTCGCAGGCTTTACAGAATCCACGGGCAATGCGTTTGGCCAATAATTCTTCGCCCTGATTGAGGAGGCCGTAGACAATCAGAAACGTGGAAGGAGCCCAGATTGGTCCGCGCCAATAACCGTCGGACTCATAGCGTTCGCTTTCAGGATGTTCGGTGGCAATGCCCCAGGGAGTGACAAAGCTTCGAAGGTCCTCAATTACTGCGGTGGCGATTGTGGGATCCAAGGCTTTGCCCAGGACGATGGCCATCGCCGGAATGAGACTTTGGCTATCGACTGGCTGTTGGTTTACGGCGAGTCGGCTGCGGAAACGCCGACCATCCCATAGTAGTCGGCAGAGTTGGCGCTGCATGCTGTCGGCCTGTTTAATCCAGCGCGCCGCCTCGCCGGTTTTGCCCAAGCGCTTGGCCATATCGGCAAGGGCGCGCATTTGTTCGCACAAAAAAGCGGCCAAGTCAGCGCCTTCTAGGGGGGCGCCAATATCAAAGACGCTACTATTGTCCCAGCCCGAATCATTGCCGTGGAGGTAATGGCAGAGGGGGGATCCAGGCCAGCGCCGATGCTTGAGCCACCAGTTGGTAAAGCGGGATACCGATTCATAGAAGGCGGCGGTACGGGAGCGGGTCCAGAATTTTGGCGCGATGCGCTGAATCCAGCGGTAGGTAATGCCCTGCACTGGCGGCTTACTGAAGTTGTAGTGGATAAAGCTGTCATTGGCGGCGTCGGGATAGGCGCCATCGGCATCTTGGAGATCGGCCTCTAGCATAAGCTGATCAAAGGCCAATTTGGGGTGTCCGGGGGCGAGGGCCATGGCATTGAAACAATTGTCCCAGGACCACACCGAATCCATCCAATTGCGCGACATCAGCACCGCTTCGCGTTTGAGTAGGCCACGCGGTGGGACGGTGCAGCTAAAAAGGACATAGTCGGCTAGTTCGCAGGCGCTGGCTTGGCGATGGCGGGGAAGGGCGGCGCGAAAGGCCTCAAATTCCTTAGCTAATGCTTTACGCGCCGCCGCCATGGATGGTCGCGGGCCACGGTGATGGGTGCTTTGCCAGCTATCGAGGGCCGCTTCAAGGTGGCCCTTCTGATCTGGCTTGAGAGTGACCATCATGTCCCCATGGCAGGTATCTGGTGCCCAATCGGCGTGTAGATGCTGTTCGCCTTGCAGGCATTCGATGGCTAGTCGCATCAAGGATTGTCGACAGTTAATCACTTGTAAACCGGAGCCTAAGGGATGAGCCACCTCACCTGCCTGAGCGCGGCGACGTAGGCGAACCGTTAGTGCTCCTTTGGCGCTAACGAGTAGGGTTCCGGGCGCGCAGAGGGTAAGCTCCACGCATCCTTGGCCGCGTCGGGGACGAATGGTGACGCCATCGGGTTGCGCCACTGTTTTGATTTGTTCAATGACTCGATCATGGCGCAAAATTTCTATTTTCACGAGTTCACGGCGGAGATTGGGGCGTCCGCAGTTGCTGCGTAAATAGATTCCTTGGCCTTCGGCGGGATACCCCGACCCCGCATAGTGGGGTTGCGAGAGAGAAAGCCAGGTTCCACGACGGGAAAATGGCGTGGTTGCCAAGTCGAAAGTGAGCATCAGTGGTACCTTTGCGATGAATAGCCTTTGAAGTTATTGATAATACATTTTATGTTCGGCCGATTATCCCATGGAGGAGTCTGTATTGCTGGTGGCAGACTTCTTCAAGGAGGTCCTGATCATGGCTGGCGATAATCAAAGTCATGTCGAGTCCTTGCAAGCCCTGAACAAGCAGTTCGCGGCCCCGGGCGTCCAAGGCGCTGCTTGGTTCATCGAGAATAAGAATTTTGGGTTGGCAGGCGCAGATGGCGGCGAGGGCGGCTAGTTGGGACTGACCACCGCTTAAGTGTGTACTGGGGCATTCGCTGAGATCACTAATGCCCCAATGTTGCAGCCAGGTGCGGGCGCGTTCGTGGGAGACTTCTGGTGGGAGTCCCTGATGCAAGGGGCCAAAGCAAACATCGTCGATCACCAGCGGGCAGAAGAGGTGGTCTTCCGCATGCTGGCTAAGAAAACCGATTTGCCGACGCAGCCAGGGGAGATCGCTTTTGTGATAAAGACGGCGCTGGAAAACCTCGTAACGACAGGGAGGGGGCAGGGGCCAAGGGCCAAGGCCAAGGAGTAGGCGCAGCAAGGTGGATTTACCGCAGCCATTATCGCCGCCAATGCCGATGCGTGCCCCGCTTGCGGCCTCTAGGCAGAGTCCTTGTAGCAGGGGCTTGTTAGCCTCATAGGCGAAGTGGCAGTCGATTAGGGAAAGGGCGCAGTCAGCCATGGCAGAATGAGCAGCATGCCAAGGCCCATGGATAGGGCCACCGTCATTGCCAGCTGGCGGTGGGATAGGGCCTGCCAGGCCTGGGGTGGAAAGCCGCTGCTGCCACCGCGCAGGGACATGGCGGCATAGATGCGCGCAGAACGGCGTTCGGCACGCAGGCACAGTCCGCCCACCATCCAGGCCAGGCCTTGTAAGCGGCGCCGGGTAAAGCCTGGCTGCCAGCCGCGCAAGCGGGCTGCTTCGCTGGTCCGCCGCCATTCGCAGCGCAGGGTGTGCTGAAAGCGTAGGGCGAGGGCGGCGGCGCTGGTGCAGGCGGCAGGACAGCCCCACCAGCGGGCAGCGGCCAAGCTTTGCGATAGGGGACGGCTGGCGAGTAAGATGAGGGCCAGCATTAAGCCGCTGTGTCCACGCAGCCACCACAGCAGGCCCCATTCAAGCCCTGCCCACGACCACTCGATGCCGGCAAAATTCACCGTTAGGCCACCCTCGCTGAGACCCTTAATGATGATCGCCGGAATCAAGAGTCCATTGATCGGCAGAAGCAAAAGCAGCAGGCGTTGCCAGCGAATTTGCGCGACGAGGCCAAGGATAATAGCCAAACAAAAAGCGATAAAGGCCCATTCAAGCCGCGGTAGGTTGACCGCCGCGAGATTCGCGAGAAGGGCCAGGGGAAGCAGGAGGCGCATATCCCAGCCCATCAACCAGGGGGCGGCGGGGCCCAAATAGGGCTGACTCAAAGGATCGGTCATGTCTAGCTACCTCGTTTACAGGCGCGGGCTTGGGCCCAGGCCCAGCCGAAGAGGCTTAGGCAGAAAAGCGCCAGCAGGCCAATGAGGAAGCGCTCCCAGGGCAGGCGCTGGTGCGATTCCAATTCCAGCTGCGCGATCCGCGCCTCCAATGCGTCGAGACGATCTTGCATTGGGATTGTATCATTGCCGCTTGCAGCAGCTGCTGGCATCGTCGTTTGCGATGAACTGGGCTCTGCGGCGCGGGATGCATCAAAGAAGGGGGCAAGGCGATCGGCAGTTATGCGCTGCTCGCTGCGGTGCCCAGCGCCGTCGTCGACCACCACCAGTAGATTCTGCGGGGCTGGGGTGGGAAAGCGAAAGTGCCCCCGCTCGTCCGTATGGCCACGGTGTAAGGCCTCCCCGTCGGCTGTATACACCGTTACTTGGGCCCCAATTGCCGGAGCATTACGGCCAAAACTGGCGTGGATTTCAATGTGCGTGGCCGCAATCGCGGGAAACACCAGCAGGCGATGGGCCCACAGCGGAGAAATGCTGGCGAGGAGAAGGATGAACAGACTTGCGCTGCGCAATAGGGCTTTCACGGCGCTCCTCCAGGACCGGGACCGGTGGCGGCTGTCCATTTGGCAGGTATCGATGGATGAAAATATCCCGGCTGCGCGCGCTGGAGATAGCACACGGCGCCAGCGGTGAGCAGCCCTTCCACCAGCGCCACCGGTTGATGGGCGATGACAAACCACCAGCTGACCACGCCGGCCTGGGAGAAGGACAGGGCCAGCCAGGCCAAAACCAGAGCGGCCTCAATGGCGAGAAGGGCAAGCGTGAAAGCGAACAGGCCTAGCCATCGCGCCGGCCAATGACCGCTTCGCCGCAGCAGAGTTCCGGCGGCATGGCCGGGAATGGCAAGCATGGTGGCGGTGACGCCAATGGTGGTAAGACCGCCGTAGCCAAGCAAGAGAACCTGCAAGCTGAGGGCGATGGTGAGGGCCAGCCAAATCTGTCGGCCAAGGATAAATCCGAGCAGGGCGCAGCCGAGGAGGTGGACGCTGGTCCCGGCCAGGGGGACATGGATAAAACTGAGGGTGAAAAAGACGGCGGCCATGAGGCCCACCCGCGTCACCTGCTCCGGGCCACAGGAGCGCAGGGCCCATAGACAGCCGGCGGCGCAGCAGGCTGCACCGCCGGCAATAATCGGCAGACTTAAAATTCCCTCAGCCATATGCATGGGGAGATGCCTCTGGCGCTATTCGTCAGCCCAGGCCAGGGGATAGGCATAGAACCACAGCACAGCGCCCACCTCCACCGCCTTTTCCCCGAGTTCGGGGTGGGTGATGCTCAGGGCTGAGCCCGTAATGGCTTCCTGATGCTCGTCTTCGATGAGGGCGGAGATGCCCCACCAGCCGGAGGCAGGGGGAGTGAAACTGATGATGCCGTGCTCATCGCTGACCAGCTCTTGGGTTTCGTGCAAGGGGGTGGGCGGATTGAGAGCCCGTCCCGAGCGGTCTTGCCAATGCAGACGTTCGACTTCCACCATCGCTCCGGCCACTGCTTGGCCGTGGTAGAGCACCTGGGCACGGATGGAATTGCCCGCGCACATGGCATTGGGGCGGGTGAGGGGGACCAATTCGGCCGGGGTGATTTCGCTGCCCAGGGCTTCCTGCCAGCCCTCGCCGCCATCGCCGACGGTGACGAGGGTTTTTACATAATGGGCAATATAAATATCTTCGGCCGGTTCCCAATAGGGCGTGGGATTCAAGTAGAAGATATGATCGCCCGGTGTGCTTATTGCGAAATCCAGGCTCCACCAGGCCTTGCCGTCCTCATCGTGCAACTGCAGATGCTCGCTAAGATCCTGGTGCTCGCCTTCAATCACCACGCCAACAGCGCTTGGCGCAGCACCGCCCAGCAATTCACCATCGGCGGGATGGCCAAAGGCGGCGCTGAGGCGGATGCTGGATTCGACGCCAGGGTCGATCACATCCTTTTGCGGTACTAAAATACCGAAGTGGGCAATCAGCGGGGCGCCGAGCAGGCAGGCCGCGGCGGCAAGAAAGGGGGCAGGGCGAGGCATAGGGGCTCCGTTATTACCGGAAGTAAATTCGTAATAACGAAGGCTAGGCCAGCCCCGGCCGATGCAAGACCGATCTCTGCTGCCCTCAATCATCAAGAGGAGCCAAGGTCGAAGCGGGGGTGTTATATCGGCGTGTATATTTAGCGCAGTACCCCGCGCTGGCGCAGGAGGGCGGTAATGCGGTCGACGATGGGTTCGAGATCCAGGCTGCGGCTGGTGTCGATACTAAGATCCGGATCTTCGGGAGCCTGGTAGTCGATTACTTCCTCCTCGGTCGGCCGCTTCCAATCGCGCAGGCGCTGCGAGCGCACCGCCGCATCGGCGTGACAGGCAATTTCCATGAATTCGCCAGAGCTGAGGTGTTCGCGGGCGCGTTGGCGATCATAGGCCATGGGGGTGGTGAAGGCGACAATGCTTACGAGGCCCAGATCCAGGCCCTGCCGCGCCGCCTCGATAACCGGTGCCAGCTTGGCCCCGGTGCCATGGGGATCGGCCCGGGGAACTCGTTCCCGATCTATTACATAGGGCAGGTGACCGGCATCAAAAAGACGCCGTTCCAAAGCGTGGGCGATCTGCGTCTTGCCCGAGCCAGGCAGGCCGGTGAGCCACAGGGTCGCGGCCTGTTGGCCAAAGCGCCGGGCCCGCTCGGCGGGACTCACCACCCGGGTGCCAGCATCGGCATCGAGCACCTCATCATCGCCGTAGCCAGTGATCATACCGGCGCCGACGGTAAGATTGCTTAAACGATCAATGATAATAAAGGCCCCGGCCTCGCGATTCTCGGCATAGCTATCGGAAACGATGGGCCGCGAGAGGGTGAGGCTGAGGGTGCCGATTTCATTCAATTCTAGGCGCTCGGCCTGTTCTTCGGTGAGGGTGTGAATATCGACGCGGTGGCGGAGACGACTAAAGGCCCCGGGGATTTGCGAGGTGGCGTGCTTAATGAGGTACTGCTTGCCCAATTCTAGGGGCGTTTGATGCATCCACACCACGCTTGCCTCAATATGCCGTGAGACCGTAAGCGGGTTTTGGCAGTGAGCGATGACATCACCGCGGGAGGCGTCGACTTCATCGTTGAGGGTGAGGGTTACCGCCATCGGCGGGAAGGCTTCTTCGATTTCCCCGTCAAAGGTATGAATAGCTTTAACCGTTGTCGTGGTGCCAGCTGGTAGCACGGTTACCGCATCGCCGGGCTTGACCACGCCCGAGGTGACGGTTCCCGAATAGCCCCGGAAATTGAGATGCGGACGCTGCACCAATTGGATAGGGAAACAGAAATCCGAGTAATTTCGCGCGCGATTAATCGGCACGGTTTCAAGGTATTCAAGCACCGTTGGGCCTTCATACCAGTTCGTGTTTTGGCTGCGGGCAACCACATTGTCGCCGCCTAGGGCGGAGATGGGGATTGGCCGCACCTCTTGAAAGTTGAGACGTGCGGCAAAATTATGGAAATCTGCGACAATTCGTTGGTATACGGTTTCTGAAAAATCTACGAGGTCTAGCTTATTGATGCAAACCAATAAGTTGGGGATGCCAAGTTGACTTGCGATAAAGGCGTGACGACGAGATTGAGAAAGCACCCCATGACGAGCATCAATAAGGATAAGCGCAACGTCGGCGGTACTAGCGCCGGTGGCCATATTACGGGTGTATTGGACGTGGCCGGGAGTGTCGGCAATAATGAATTTACGCGCCGGAGTCGTGAAATATCGGTAAGCCACATCAATGGTAATGCCCTGTTCGCGCTCGGCCTTAAGGCCGTCGGTAATCAGCGCTAGATCAATGCCATCGGCGCCGGCATTTTTGCCGGAAGCCTTGGCGACGGCGGCCAATTGGTCTTCGTAAACTCCTCCGGTATCGCGCAAAAGCCGGCCGATGAGGGTTGACTTGCCATCGTCTACCGAACCAACGGTGACAAAGCGCAAGAGTTCTTTGCGCTCATGGCGGTCGAGATATTCCTCGATATCGGTTTCGATGAGGACGGCGTCGTGCATGGGGGTATCCAGTGATTGGTGAAGATATGGGTTGCTTGTCCAGGCTGCAGGCAGAACGCGTCGATCTAGAAGTAGCCGTCCTTCTTTTTGTCTTCCATCGATCCTTCAGCATCGTGATCGATGACGCGGTTTTGACGTTCCGAATACTTGTTCATCAGCATTTCGCGGATGACTTCGGTGAGGGTGCTCGCTTCACTTTCCACTGCCCCCGTAAGGGGATAGCAGCCGAGCGTGCGAAAGCGGACCATTTTTTCCATAATCTTTTCCCCTGCGCGCAGAGGAACCCTTTCATCGTCGAGCATAATCAGCGTCCCATCGCGTTCGACTACCGGGCGTTTGGCCGCGAGGTAAAGATTGGGCACCGGAATATTTTCTAGGTGGATGTATTGCCAAACGTCGAGTTCGGTCCAATTAGAGAGGGGGAAAACGCGTATGCTTTCACCCTTATCCACTTGCCCATTGTAGAGGTTCCACAACTCTGGTCGCTGATTTTTCGGGTCCCATTGATGCAGGCGATCACGGAAAGAATAGACTCGCTCCTTTGCCCGGCTCTTTTCTTCGTCGCGGCGAGCGCCGCCAAAGGCGGCATCGAAGCCGTACTTATCTAAGGCTTGTTTGAGGGCCACGGTCTTCATCAAATGGGTGTATTTATTGGACCCGTGGGTGAATGGCGTGATTGCATTATTAAGCCCATCTGGATTGGTGTAGCTTAGCAAGTCCAGATCCCAATCCTTGGCCAATTGATCGCGGAAGCGAATCATTTCACGGAATTTCCAAGTGGTATTGATGTGCAACAGGGGGAAGGGCAGGGGGCTAGGGTGAAAGGCCTTGCGCGCCAAGTGCAGCATCACCATGGAATCCTTGCCCACGCTAAAAAGCATCACCGGCTTGCTAAAGCTGGCCGCAACCTCGCGCAGGATGTGGATGCTTTCCATCTCCAATTGCTTGAGGTGGGTAAGCCGATAGCGGGCATGCTCGGCGTCAAGGCTGGCCACCGAAGTGGCGGTTGCGTTAAGGATATGCTGGGTCATAGAGGCTCCCTGAGGGCGCAATGTATACTGATCTGATCTATTTGGTCAAGATTGCGAAGTCCGGCCGCTGTATAGTATTTCACCCATGATCAAACGTATCCTCCCCGTCATCGATCAACCCATTTCAGTGATTGGACTTGGATGCTTTGCCATCGGTGGCTATATGTGGGGAGAGCAGGATCAGCGGGACTCCCAGGAAGCCATTACTGCAGCCCTTGAGGCGGGGATCAACTGGGTTGATACCGCTCCGCTTTACGGTGATGGCCATGCCGAGCGGGTGCTTGGTGGTCTATTGGCAGAAATCCGCCCCGCCGACCGCCCGCTGGTGGCCACCAAGTTTGGCCATGTCGTTGATGCCCAGGGTCAGCGGGTTAAGCGGGCCGGCCGCGGTGATGTGCTCGCCGACTGCGAAGCTTCGCTGGCCAATTTAGGGGTGGAGTGCATCGATCTGTATCAACTCCATTGGCCGGCGCCGGAGCCGATCGCCGAAACCGCCGCCACCTGTGCCGAATTGATTGCCGCAGGTAAGGTAAGGGCGATTGGGGTCAGCAATGTGGGTGTGGACGAGCTTGAAGTCTGGCGTCAAAGTGGCGTTCGGCTGGCCTCGGTGCAGAACTATTACTCCCTATACCGTCGTCAGGATGAGGCGGAGATCCTCCCCTGGTGCGCCGAGCATGACATTGCCTATCTCGCCTACTCACCCATGCATCGGGGTCTGCTTTTTGGCGCTTGGGGGCCCGATAAGCGTTTTCCTGCCGGCGATCATCGGGCCGAGCGCCCGGATTTCACTCCCCCCCGCTTACCTATTCTGCTGGCGGCTACCCAGCGCCTGCGCGCCCTCGCCGAGTGCCATGAACTTACGATGGCCGAATTAGCCACCGGTGCTTTGCTATCCCGCGAGGGCTGCACGGCCCTCATCGTGGGTGCCCGCAATGCGGCCCAGGGGGCCGCCCTGGGCGATCTGGGCTTGCCGCTTAAGTCCTCCCTCCTGGCTGAAGTCGAGGCTATTTTAGCTGAAACCGATGCCGCCCTGGCCGTCCTTCCGGCTTGAGCGCTCGTGCCAGACCTGGCAGTGCACGGCGCTGTAGAGGGGGATGACGTTGCCGGCAATCTCACCTACTGATCCTTGGCTATCAGAACCTCCGCCAAGGCTCTGACTTAATGCTTGGCATAACCAACAGGATTCATGAAAACGCTTTCCTTCGTCTGGCTTGGCCTTAGAGTATTCAATCCTACTGGATCCATCTTTGGGAGCATGCATGCAATTGCGCATCTGGGGGGTTCGCGGGTCTTTGGCCACGCCGATGACCACGAAGGACCTGAAAAATAAGATGCGCGCGCTTTTGCAAGAAGCGCGCGCCATTGATGTAGCCTCCCCAGAGGCCATTGAAGCCTTATTGGCCCGCAGCCCCCACGCGGCTACATACGGCGGCAATACATCCTGTCTTGAAATAGCCTTCGAGGATACGGTATTTATTCTTGATGCCGGCACCGGCATCCGCAATCTCGCCGGCCGTTTGCTTGCCGATGGGCGCGCGACGAGCACCAACCTTCATCTTTTTCTCACCCACTTCCACTGGGATCACATCTGCGGGCTGCCCTTTTTTGTGCCCATTTATCAGCCTGGACGCCGCCTTGATATTTGGTCTGGGCGCTCCGATGTTGAGGCTCTACTGCGGGTGCAGATGGCGAGTGCCCATTTCCCGGTGAAGTGGGATAGTCTCGCCAGCGATATTCAATGCCACCAATTGCCCGAGGGCAGTGCCACCGATATTGCCGGTGCCCAGGTGCAAATCCTTTCCATGATCCATCCGGATAAGGCTTATGGCTACCGGGTGGATCGCGGCGGGCGCTCGGTGTGTTATCTCACGGATACTGAAGTCTCAAAGAATCCCAATGCCCTCGCCGGCCCCTATGCCCGCTTTGTTGAAGGGGCGGATGTGGTGATCGTCGATGCCATGTATGGATTCCTAGAATACCATGAGAAAATTAATTTTGGCCATTCGACAATCTTTAACTGGATCGATTTCTTCCGAGATTCTCGAATTGGCGAGTTAGTGATCTTTCATCACGACCCTAATGCCGATGATGCGGCGGTCACCCAGCTTTTGCAGTCGGCCCGCGCCTACAAGGATGTCTCGGCTCCCGATGCGCGTTGGACTATTTCTGCGGCCTATGAAGGCCAAGAGTGGCAATTAGGGTAAGCGCCCTGTGACTCCCTGTAAATCGGGGATTGAAGCCGGCTCGATCGCTGCGAAAATAAGGTTTTACCTGCGAGGCCCCTCTCTGTTGACTCCTGCGCGAGCAGCGGAAAAGCGGCATGTAAGATTTCACCAATGGTCACGGAAGGGAGTCGATGTTCACCCAGTCTGGACTCTGGAAACGGGCCCGCCTGGCATGGACCGGTGGCTCAGGCGCAAGCGATATTGATGAGGTAGTGGCGCCAAGCGGCCCGCGGGTTGAAATACCTGCGCCCCATCCCTTGCTGAGCGAATCCCTGGCGGCTACCACTGAGTTGGGGCGAAATGCACTTACGACGCGCATTAAGGCCCTGCGGAAATCGGATTGGGAGCGCCTCCACAGTTGGTACCTTGAGCGCATTAACGAAGTTACCGGCTTTGATTTAGCGGTAAGTCTCACCTCTAGTGTAGACGCCATACTCGGTCGTCTGATAGAGCGTGCGGTGAACCACGTGAAAGCCCCAGCCGATTGGCAGAAGCATCTCGGTTTCTTCGCCCTTGGCGGCTATGGGCGGGCTGAATTTAATCCCCATTCAGATCTTGACGTCATGGTTATCGTGCAGGGCTCGCGGGTGGCGCCGTGGATTAGTGCTCTTAACGCTGAGTTCCAAACCCTGCTTTGGGACTGCGGATTTCAAGTCGGCGCCAGTATGCGTTCCATATCAGAGTTGGATCACATTATACGAGAGGATTTTGTAACCGGAACCGCTCTACTGGAACACCGTCCATTGGCGGCAGCGCCAGAGCTCATCGCTGCCGTTGCCGCGGTGATGGAACGCTTTCGCCAGCAGCGTTTGGCGCCGTTCCTGCTCTATAAAGTAGAGGAATTGCAGGCCCGTCGACGGGATTTGGGCAGTTCCATTTTCACCATGGAACCCAACCTTAAAACTGCTCCTGGTGGATTGCGCGACATTCAATTCCTGCGTAATCTCGCGTTTATGTTGTATGGTTCGCGTACCCTGCACGCCCTGCGCGAATTGGACACCATTGAATCAGAGGATGTCAGCCGACTCTTTGCCGCCAATGATCACCTCCTTGGAATCCGTAGTCTCCTCCACTTCCATCACGGTCACCGGCACGATCAATTTTTATTGGCTGATCAATTGCGCTGTGCAGAGCAGTTAGGTTATGGGTCTCGTTCAAGCCTGCGTGAAGTGGAGACACTCATGCGCGGCCACTATCGTAAAATGGTGATGGTGGATCAGGTTGTGCGTCTCTCCATAGATAGAATCAGGTCCCTCGGACACTTGGGCCCACGGCGCTCATTACTCGCTTCGCGACGTCCGCTGTGCGATGGATTTGTGGTGATCGATGGCGCGGTGTACGCATCTCGTCGAGATTTTCTCCATCACCCTCAAATGCCACGCATTGTTCTTTCAATGGCGCAAGCCGCCCAGCGGCAGGGGGTGGCGATTTCCATAAGCCTTCAACGATCCATCGCTCAGTATTTGGAATCTCACCCCCAGATTGACCGTCGCGATCCAGAGGCGGCGCTGCGTTTTAAAGCCATACTTACTGCTGAAGGTCGAGTCGCGCCGATTTTAAGGGATTTGCATGGCGCTGGCTTTCTCGGTGCATATTTGCCGGAATTTGGGCGCATCACCTGCCATATGCAGTTTGATGCTTATCATCATTACACCGTTGATGAACACACTCTTGTGGCCCTCGATAATCTAGACGCCATTGCTCGCTGCGATTCGCATGTACCGGCGCTTCTGCGACAGCTTTACACCGAAATCCATCGTTCGGATCTCTTGGCCCTGTCGCTATTGATACATGATTTGGGCAAGCATATGGGCAGCGGACACGTTGCCCGCGGTGAATTAATGGTGGGTCCGATTGCTCGTCGGTTAGGACTGGACGACGAGGAACAAGAAATTGTCCGCTTCCTGGTGCGCGAACATGTCACGCTCTCCAACGCCTCCCGCAGTCGAGATTTCACCGAGCCATCTTTCCTCAACGAAATGGCAGAGCGCATTGGTAGCGTCGAGCGTTTGGATCTTCTTTATTGCCTCACTTGGCCAGACGCCAAAGCCGTTGGTCCCAAGGTGCTTAGTGCTTGGCAAGAAGGTTTGATTGAAGAATGTTATCTCGTGCTGCGCGCCCACATGAGCGGCCGTTTGCCGTCGCCTGCTAATCGTCGTCAAGCAGTACTCGACGAGCTCATCGAGCGTGGTGTCAATGCTGATTCAGCACAACTGCATCTTTCGTTGTTGCCAGGGGACTATGTTCATCAGGTGCGGCCGCTCGCCCAGGCGGCATGGCATTATCAATTGCTTGATCAAGCCCGCGCCCATCGCCAGTCGGTGGCCATGGATGTACAGGCTGGCTCAGCTGATTGGACCCTCTGTCTCGCCATGCCAGACCGCAGTAACCTCCTTGCTGATGTCGCCTCGGTATGCAGTGGCCATGGCTTGGATATTCACGGTTGCCGTGCTTGGGTAACCCGCGATCAACTTATTTTGATGAGCTTGCGTCTGACAGGTATTGTCCCTGCTAAATGGGACGAAGAAGAAGCTTGGGCAAAACTTTATGAGACACTCGCTGGTTTAGCCACATCTCGTGCAGACCAGGAATACTGGATAGAGCGTCGTCGCCATATGATTCTGCCAGAGCGCCGTGCCGATTCCCATCAAGATACCATAGAGGTAAAAGCTGATGATAGTCACGACGAGGGCACGGTCATAGATGTCAGCGTTAAAGATAGCCCAGGTATTCTCGCGGTAATGTGCCAGGCTATCGCTGACTTCGGCTGTCGCATAGACTTTGCCCAGGTTTCAACCCTTGGTGATCGGGCGGTGGACGTCTTTTATATATCTGCAGATGGACAAAAGCTGAGTCCTCCCCAGACGCGTGAGCTTTGCCATCGTTTACATGAAAGCCTCATGATGTTTTCAGGGACTTCTGACTGAAAGTGATGAAAACATGGGCGCGCCTGGAACATCGCCCATGGTATCGACGATATCTGCCGGTTATTGATGAGTAAGCACAGTTCTGGTAATCATCGCCTGTTTGGCGCCTTTCGAGAAGCCCTCTCTTATTGAGAGCGCAGGCTAGCTTCTGTCGTAGCCGGCATGGGACTTAACTGTAATCTGCAGCGAATTGGTGTTGCCATAGGAATTATCCTAATAGCCTTACGATATGCATACATTAATCACCCATCGTCTCTCCTTTTCCCTCCTCCTCTTGCCTTTCGGTCTACTGAGCCTAGTTCCTATTGCCGTAAGTGCAGAAGATGCACCGCGAACCGAGGTGGGCGATGCCGCGGCGGAAGTCGAGGGTGAACGGCAATCCAAAATCCATCAGATGACCGGTCGCGCTGAACACCTCCGCAGTTCATTCAGTCTGTCTTACAGCGAAGACGGCTCGGTCCGCAATCAGAGCAGCAGCATTTCTCTTGGCGTGATCTTCGATGCCACTGATATCGGCACCATTGAGGGCGTGGAAGATTTCGTTGTCCATCGTGTGCGCTATGATCGCGGGGGGGTCATTCGTCCAGGCGAGGCCAGTATTCAGCAACGACGCGAAATGCTGCATCAGCATCGTCGCTCAGAGCAAGATGTCAGCCTGCGTCGCAGTATCACTCTACCCGAATGGCCAGAGGGGGCCACCGGCCTGGTGAGTCTAGAGGGGGAGTTTACAGCGGTCTTGGCAGAACGTCCCAATCGCGTTTTGCGT
>REDX01000236.1 GCA_007695355.1 Planctomycetota bacterium | reverse complement strand
CTGGGGTCGTGAGCCGGAAGACCGGCGCTTTCGCGGCGAGCTGAGCCGACTGGATATTTCAACGATAGCGGATTAAACACCGTTGTGGTTCTAGGCATCACATCCAATCTCAAATTCTCAAAAGTCCCTGGTAATGTTCTCATCACCGCTCAGGAATCCGGATTGGATAAAGCCTCGGTGATCGTTGTGTCTCAGCTTGTCGCATTGGATAAAGAGTGGTTTCTCCATCGCATAGGCCCTATTCCACAATTAACCATCGATTTGGTTGAACATGGGCTCGGTTTACTTTTAGGATTCAAATAACTGAGCGGCTACGGTGTCGGCCCACGCACAGGTGATAACCGCCGGATATGTAAATGGTACGCCTTATAATCAATCAGCGATCCCTGTGATGGCATTGGCGGCGCCTGGACATTCACCTGCTGTACCCAGGCCCTGGGTCAGGTTTCTAAGGTGAGTACCGTTGGCATGGCATCGGTGCCCTGGTTCCAAACCTGGTCGGCCTCATCGGCCTGAACCGCATGCAGGCCATGGGCGAGGTCATTGCGCCGCACCTGTAGATGCCACATGGCGTGCAGGCTGCGCTGCAGGGCTGGGGAGGCGCGGTGGGGCTCGCGGACCAGTGCGATGGCGGTAGCCCAATAGCCAAGGCTGGCGTTACTTCCCGGGCGTGGGTTGAGCAAGGTGCCATCATCGGCAGCGCTTACTACCTCTGCCACCCGACGGTCATAGCAGTGGGGTTCAATGTCGCGCATATTGGCCGCCTCTAAGCCTTCGCGCAGACGACGACGCAGGGCTGAGGGGTCATTGATGGTCCGCGATAAACGCTTGAGTGGGGCGGCCAAACGACTGGCCAGGTGATGGCGACAGGCGACCTCAAAGGTTTTGGCCAATTCCACCACCCCACTGCTGCGCACCAAACCATCATCGGCATGTAGTTGGCGACCGGCATAGCGCAGATGGGTTTCTTCTTCGTGACGCAAAATACCGTGCAGACTTTCCGGAACGGGTATGGGCGGCAGGCCCAAAACAGCGCGCAAACCTTCCAGCATGGTGCGCAAGCGGCTGTCCGCGGCGCGCTGCAGGGCGCGCTCGACCATCGTGGCAGCCTGGGGATAGCGCTGGGCATCGAGGTGCTCGCTGAGACGCAGCACCCGCTGCCAGGCGTCTTCGGGATCGAGATCGTAGAGATCCGGAATGAGGTCGATAACCAAATCCGGGCGATCGATGCCTTCCAAATGCCGCCAGGCCCGATGCAGGGTTTTCCGCGATGCTGGTTCACGATTGCCGTCACCGATAAAAACGCGATAGGCCAGGACGGCATCCGCCGGTGCCGCCGCCATCCGTTCTGATTGGGCGGTATTATTGGTGAAAATTGCATAGCGCCAGAAGCCGGGATTGGCAGCGAGATCAGGCCGCAACACGCGGTCACCAACATCGACACGCAAATCCGCTAAGGCCCACACCAGGGTAGCATCAACGGCTTCGGTCTTTTCGGCGTGGGCCCGAAGAAATTGCCGCGATGGTTCACTGGTGACTTGGGACAGCGTCCATGCAGCATAGGCATTCTGTTCCTCAGGATGCAGTACCAACTCTTCACAACCTTCTAGGCGCTGATCACCGATCACCCAACAGGCACGGCGCACCATGCTACTGGCGGCCTGATCGTGGCGCACTGCGCGGCCGTCGGTAAATACCCGGCGTAAAGCCCTGATCAGATCCTTGTGCTGGAACGCCGCTTCCGGGTACAGACGACGATGCAAAGCGAATAGCAGGATGGCGTGATCCCGCTCATTATAACTGCGCGAACGGTCGCCAATGGCGGTGATGAGTTGGGCGATTCCTTGGGCGTGACGCAAATGGCCATCAAGACAGGAATCCACTGCAGCCCCAGCCAAGCCACGGGCAATTTGGCAGCGGCTGCGCAGGTTCCAATCATCCCCCATAATCTCCCAGAGATCTGCGCCGAGGTCATGGAGGCAGGCTGCGGCACGCAAGAGCGGGGCAGAGGGTGGGCGCTGGGCCAAGCGCAATTGCTCGGCAGCTTGGCGGGCAGCGGCGGCCAAGGCTGGGCCGTGCTGGACTGCCCAACTGGGGAGGGCCAGCACGGTCATGGCGCTCTCTTGGACCGGAGCCATCAGGGCCTGCACCAGCACAGCGGGCGCCGGGAGGGCCTGCTGTCCCATGGCGCTGAGTCCCCAGCGCGGTAATTCGGGAGCGCCAAAACCATCCAGCGATAGGCGAGCTAAGCAGTCCCCATCACCGCGCGCCACCGCAGCCACCGCCACCAAGCGGCGATCTTCCCGCGCCGTGTCGCCAATGTAGCGCACCAGATCCTGGGCAGGGCGGTGATTATCGAGCATCAGAATAGCCCGCGCAGCGGCGAGGCGCACCGGCAAATCTTCGGCTTCATCAGTGACCACCGCATCGAGTACTGCGTAGCCCAAACGCCCGGTCCAGCACATGGCCAAGCAGGCCTGAGCACGGATTTCGCTATCGGATTCCGCATTGCGACGGGTATGACGAGCAATCAGGTGCCAACCCAAGGGATGGGCCCAACGCGCCAAGGCGTGCAGGGCATAGATGCGATCCTCTGCCGTACGCCGGCGATCGGATAAAATCCAGGTGAGTTGAAAGAGCGGCTTATCAAAAGCAGTCCAACACCACGCCTGCTTAAAGTGCTCGCGGAGTTCCTCTCCCTCACGCTCGCGAATGCCCTGCGTCCATTCGGCGCAGACAGCAGCGAGGGCTTTCCGTGCTTCCTTGGTCTCGGTCGCCGGCGTTGGGACGGCAGTTGGCAGCGGCGCCCGCGAAGCTGGCGCAGCAGAAGATGCGCTGGCGGCCAGCAGGAGCTCATCCAGGCTGACCGGCTCGGCAATCACGGCCAGCCGCAGGTCCTCTGGGATCAGCCGCCGCCACGGCCAGGCCTCAATCGCCGCCACGGCCACATCATCGAGGGCTGCATCTTCGGCGCTTTCTTCACAGGCGATAAAGGCGGTGGCGAGTTCTCCATCAATGGCCAGGCCTTGGGCACGGAAAAGATGCTGCACCAGGGCCACATCCTGGGCCATAAAGAGCGCCTGCGCCAGCGCCTCGCCACCGCGGGTATGGGCCACGACCACCGCGGCGCCAGCGCGATCAGCAGCGCTCAGGGCCCAGGCCGTGCAGAGATCCGGGGAGGCGTCTAACCCTATCTGACTGAGATCTTGTTGACCACAGGCCCACAGGCGGGCGTTGAGCAGCAGACGCAGCGGCGCATCAGCGCTGGCAAAGGCCTGACGGAAGTCATCTACCCATGGCAATAGGCGCTCGCTCATGAGGCCCCCTCCTGGTCACAATCGAGACCTGCATCGGGATCACCGAGGATGCCATCGGCGTGCCACGCCACGAGATCGCGGTGTTGGCGACGCCAACGACTGCGGTGCTGGTCGCACACATTACGACTGGCGCCAGTGAGGTCCATCATCTGCAGCGGTCCGATGGGGTGCAGCATTTGTTCGACCCGCAGTTTGATGATTTTCTGCTGCAGGGTTCGCTCCGCGCGCGGACTCACCCCCTTGCCATCATTACAAAGTTGGTTGAGGAGTTTGTGTTCACGCTGGGAAAGGGCAATCTGGGCACGCTCGTGGGCGTCTGCCAAGGCCTCTTCCCAGGGTTGATCGACCGCCGCCAAGAAATCTGCCATGCTGGCAGCCACTTGCGGACCAGGTTGCTGGTGCCAGTCGAGCTTGCGGAACAGTTGCAGGCCCGCCACGCTGTGCATCTGGGTCACACCAGCTGCCGTCAGTGGCATGAAGGAACACGCGGCCTCACTGGGGTGGATGGCGGCGGGGGCCTGGGCTGGGCGATCGCTGTGGCTGGCATCTCGGCTGTGGGAAGAACGCTCATCCATGGCGCCGACCCCCTCGTCGCCGCCAATGCCCGAGCTGACCAATCGCTGCACCGATTGGCGTCCTATTTTGACCGCAATACGGTGGCACAAATAGCCAGCTATAGGGCTGGTCGTATCCCAGTTGCGCAGCAGCGTTCCGGCGCTGATCTTGCTCTGCCAATAATACAACACCGATGATAGGGCCTCTTCCAAGCCCTCGGGACCGCCGGGGATGGCGCTGCGATGGCCAGCTAGCACGCGTTGCAGATCGGGAATCAAGGCGGTTACCAGGGCTTCCCAGGCGCCTTCCCAACCCGACTGGCGATCGCGGACCTGAACGGCTAGGCCATCGAGGTAGGTTCGTCGTTCGCTGGCATCGGTCGGTGCAGACATTGGCCTCCCAGGATAGGAAAAGAAGGGTCTGGTACAAGACGGTTCTCTGCCGGCCCTCGACACCCAGCGCTGACACCGCCCCCCGGTGGTTCATGGCAGGTCCACCAGGGGCCTGAGTTGGCCGAGTTGAGCCAGATGTTCGCGCTGGCGTGCCGCCTGCAGGGCGGCCAGGCACTGGGCCGCCGGCGCAGCGCCTACCCCACCCCAGCGTTGCCAGAGATACTGGGCCTGCTGGGCATCTAACTGCGCCCAGTCCACCCGGGCAGCAGCGAGGGTCAGTTCATCGGGCTGAGCCTCATCGATAACATGGCGCAGCACGATTTGCCCCTGCACCGGCCAGCGGCGCAAACAGGCCTGGGCCTGCTCGCTGCTCACCTGCTGACTGATGGCGATAACCAGGGGCTCGTGGCTCTCCACCGGCAGGTCAGGGGCCAAGGCTTGGCTCTGCGGACCGCGGGACGCCGAACCAGCCAGGCTCGGCTGTGTGCCGTGACCGTCACCATCATAGACCACCAGCAGCCGTTCCATGGCCTGCGCCAGGGCCCGCGCACTGGCCTCAAAAAGGCCGGTGTCGGGGCCATAGACCACCATCGCCGCACCGAGCTCAGCAGTCGCTGGTGCCGCCAGCGCCGCCGCAAAGCGGGCAATGGCTTGCTGGCGCCCAGGGCCGAGGAGATCCTGGTTAGGCTCAGCTGTCCCCATATCCCAGCGCCAGCCAACTGGCCAGGCCCGACCATCGCGGGAACTGGCGATGCGCGCCATTTCCAAATGAATATCCTCTCCCCCTGGTGGGCGCTCGGCGGCCAGGGCGCGCCCGAAAGCAGCGCGCACGCCATTGGCCCAATAGCCGCCGCTCAAGGGCCAGGTGCGCGCCAGGCGGCGGCGCTCATCGGCGCTGGGCCAGTGCTCTGACGGCCACTGCTGATGCCGCAGTTCGCGCTCGAGAATGCGCTCGCGCAACTGAGCATCAGGAATGCCAAAGCGTAGGCGCATCTGCATGCGCCGATCCAAGGCCGGGTCAAGGCGCTCAGGATTATTGGTGGCAAGAATAATGGTAACCGGGGTGCGATCGAGGGCGGTGAGCAGAATCTGCGATTCCGCTGTCCCCTCGGTAATCAGATCATCCGCCTCGTCGATAAACACGGGGAGATCATGAATCGCTGCCCGCCGCAGGAGATTGGTAAATACCAAATCATTGCCGTCCGAAAAGATTTCCTCGCCGCGGTTGCGGAAGCGTTCTGGATCCACCACCACCAATGGCCGCCCTGCGCGCTGGGCCAGGGCCTGGGCCAGCATGGTCTTGCCCGTACCCGAGGGCCCAGTGAGGAGGATACCCACCGAGCGGCCACTGCGCCGGGCTAGGCCCAGATCCAGACCCGCCAAGGCCTCTCGGTGACGATCGTGCAACACCACCTCGTCGATATCCACCGCACTGCGCAGAATACGCACCCCCGGGCCATCGGGCGCCTGATCGCTGCGGGCAAGGGCTCGACTGATAAAGACCACCCCTGGACGCAGGGGGCGCTCTAACACCTCCTCGCTGGCAGCCTCATCCCATTCCAACAAGCCCTGGGCAAACCAGGGATGCTCTGGGCCCAGGGCATCAACCACATCAAAACTTAACAGGGGATCGCCGTATACCGCCGCCAGCAGATCACGCAGGGTGGCATCAGATCCCTTGCCCAAGTAGTGGCGCGAAAAGGCCGTGGCCACCAAACAAGAGGCCGGCGACACGGTCATCAGCACCACCGCGGCGGCACTCGCCCAGCGTTCCCCCAAGGCGGCCTCCATGGCCAACAGTCCGCGACTAGGATGATCCTCAGAACTCAAGCTAGAGCGCGCACGGCGCAGGCTGCGCGCCGCTTCGGCGATGCGCAACCACGAGCGCCCGGGAAGCTGGCCCACATCCGAGAGGGTCGCACAGGATATTTCCCCGCCCCCGTGATGAATAATGCCACCACGGGCCAGGGTCATGAGGTCTTCCTCGCTCAGGCGGATCGGCGGCGGCGGAGCCGGCGGCACATCGCCATAGCGACGGCGCAAGCGCTGACCACAGCGCAGGGCACGGGCCACTGCCTGCCCTTCAATGCGCGCAATGACCTCCCGCGAGACATCCTCTAAATACGGCTGCAGATGGGTGTAGGGTTCCAGCGCAGGAGGTGCCGGAGGCGGCGACCCCGGCGACGCTGCGCTCAGGGACACGGATCGCGCGGTGGTAACGGTACTATCGCTGGTCATTGGGTACCCCCTGGCGCAGCGCCGCTGGACTCATTATCCCCCGGCTGCCACACGCGATCAGCCAAACCACAGGCGACGGCCTCCTCTGGCGCTAGCCAGCGGTCATACGGGCACAGGAGTTCAGCTTCAATGCGCGCTGCGGGCAAGCCGGTGCAGCGCTGGTAATGGGCGACAATACGCTGGTGCAGCAAGTCCTGACGATAGCGCTCAGCCACCAAGTCGGCGTGGGAGCCCATGCTCGCCCCAGAAAAACGGTGGGAAAGAATGCTGGTATGAGGCATCAGCGTGCGCTGGCCCGCGGCCCCAGCCATGACAATGAGTAAGCCCATACTGCCCACCATGCCCAAACCACAGGTGGCAATGGGCACCTGGCTCCAGCGCATAATGTCGAGGAGGGCAAAACCCTGATCGACACTGCCCCCTGGGCTATCGACCCATAGGCGCAGAGGATCGCGCCGACCGGTGAGATTGGCCTCAAGAATGGTATCGATGATCGGCTCTACTCGCTCCGTCACCACCGATCCAAACAGTTTCATGATTCCAGCCCGGGCCAAGGGCCCCGGACTTTGGCGTTCATCGTTCATGGGCAGTCAATGTCCTTTCTCTCGCCCATCCCTGGGGCCAAGCACCACATCACCCCCCTGCTGCGACACACGCCGGCGGCACTGGGGCTCTATCCCGATCAAGGTTGCACCACGGCATTTCTGACAGAGCAACCTTGAGAACGGTGATGTAACGAAGCACGGCTCCCCATTGACCCACTGCGCGGGCAAAATATGCCCCTACCATGAGACTACACGGCTCGGATCATCGGACACTAGCACGGGCCGGGTTACATGCTGAGCCACGGGCTATGGTGATGGATCCCAGGGGATCCGATAGCGACCCCGAAGAACGCCCCGCCCCATAAAGAGACTCTTCCCGTCACGCGGTTTCTGACCCTGAGCTTCGGATCTGGGATATCAGCAGTTCCAATCCACCACCTGCGGTCGCAGGCGTAAGGCCCGGCGGCGACGCTGCTGCTGGCGGCGGCGCTGACCGGCATGGCGAATCTCATGTTGGGCGCGAGCGCTATTGGCCTGGGCCATCTCCAGGCTCAGTACCGTGCGCACCGCCCAGGTATCCGGCCGCCGATTCCCCAGCAGCGGGGATACCGCACAGACCACGGTCACCGTCGAGCCTGCCCAAGGAATGGGGCACGCGAGCAATAAATCCTGGCGCCGCTGGGAGCCCATGGATTTTCCCCGACTTACCCAACGGGCCACACACATTCGAGCCGCCAAATCGTCCACCGGCAAGGCCGACCACAATTGGGGAAAGCGCTCCTGCAAGCGTTCCATGGCATGATCACTGACCAAATAGCGCGGCATGGGAGACTCCTGGGCGGTGAGAGGGTACTCGGTCCTTTCATCCATAAGCCTCGCGGTGCAGGAATCTGACACACCCATGCGTGGGGCTAGGCCCGCAGCACAGGAAACCGACATGGCTTCGCACACCTTGTGATCACCGTTAATCTCTTCAAGCACCCTGGTCCGCGACGCTGAAGCAGACAAAAATAGCCGCCTATGAAGAAGAAAGAATTCGTGGCCAAAAACGACATTGATGCGGCGGCACAATGCGATCACCCAGGCAGGCCAAAGCCAGGAGATTGCGCAGGCGAGGGCCTGACCGGCGATTCCCGCATGACACGATCAATGGTGCGCAAGCACATACCAGGCAGCCCTTCTTTCCCAAGGGCTGCGCGCCTTGGTTGTGGGGACAATTAATATGTGTAGTATATTGTGTAATATACTGTGTAGAAGAACCAAGGAGATGCACCATGGCGACCAACCTGGCTATAGACGATGCTTTGGTTGATGAGGCCAAGAAACTCGGCAAACATAAGTCCAAAAGAGAGGCCGTGAATCAAGCCTTGCGGGACTATGTGCAGAAATTCCAGCAACTAAAGATTCTTGAAACCTTTCATGATTTCGACTTTTATGACGCCTTTGATTACAAGGCAGGTCGATCGCGATGAGGGTACTGGTTGATACCTGCATATGGTCACAAGTATTGCGTCGGTCTGTGCAAACGCCTGAATTAGATGCGGCGCTCGAGAACATTATCAATGAAAGTCGCTTGGTTATCATCGGGCCCATACGACAGGAACTCTTATCTGGAATAAAAGACCGCAGACAGCTTCAGCGTTTAAAACGTTATCTCTCTGCCTTCCCTGATGCCGACCTGACTTGCTCTGATTACGAAAGGGCGGCAGAGTGCTTTAATACCAATGTTGTTCACTTAGTGAACGGGTTGATTGGTAGCGCTATTAAAGGAAAACGAGTGAAAATTCACCTGTTTGCGGAGCTGATAGACCGGCGCTGCAATCGCGCGATTGGCGTTGAGATGGAGTAACGGGCGTCATGCGCGCGGTTGGCAAGCCCGGAGGGCGGGTCGGTGACCCGCCTAGAGGCGTTGCGCGCGGTCGACGCTAACGTAAAAAGTCGGTATAGTTCGCGTACTCCACGTTTTGGGAGGGACACCGTCCCACCCTCCGAGCTATCGCGCGATCGGCGCTGAGGTGGAGTAACCGGCGTTATGCCGCGGCCGGCGTTAAGTGAACAACATTGGCTTTAATACCTGTCGTGCAAAAGGCATTCAGGGATCCCATATCGACTTTTTAATCTGCAGCGCTGCCATTGGCAATGGGTGGTCCATCTTTACGGACGATCCTGATTTCACCCTGTATTCACGGCACCTTGAAATACGACTCGAAAAAAATGCTTCTCGTGCTTGAAATACACCTCAATTCGTCTCTGTCCGTGGTAAAAACGGAATTGAGATCGCCGCAGAAAACAGCGGAAAAGGAGCTCGTTAAACCACGAAAGGCACCAACTACACGAAAAAACTTTGTCTTTCGTGGCAAAAAATTACATCCGTGTTCATCCGTGGCCAAACTAGAGCTACTCTTCCCGCCTTGACCGCAAAAGGGGTGGCAAGAGGGCGGATCACCCCAATCGAAATTGGTATCAAAGTGGCCTGACGCTTGAGCAAGAAAAAACTGGACGCTGTCCCTATTCAGGACCAATAAACACTCCTCGCGTCCAACCACGGGATGGACTGAGTGCTTATTTCTTTATCAACGCACTCAGCGGGATCACCTCGGCTTGCAGGCGCTTGCCCAAGGCTTGCTCAGCCTGGCGCTTGTCATACTGGCTTTGGAGGTTGAGCCAAAATTCTGGCGACATGCCGAAGAAACGGCCGAGTCGCAGGGCTGTATCTGCCGTAATCGCGCGCGTGCCCTTGACGATTTCATTGATGCGCCGCGGAGGGACGCTGATGGACTTGGCAAGTCGGTACTGGCTCAGATTCATGTCCTCGAGGAACTCGTGCAGGAGAATATCGCCGGGGGTTGGAAAGGTGGTCTTTGTATTCATCATTATACCTCCTAATGGTAGTCCGTAATTTCCACATCGTGCGCATTGCCGTCGATCCAGACGAAGCAGAGACGCCACTGTTTATTGATACGGATGCTGTGTTGCCCAGATCGATTCCCCTTCAAGAGCTCCAAGTAGTTACTCGGTGGTATGGTCAAATCGGCTAAAGCCGGAGCCGCATCCAGCATAGCAAGTTTACGCAATGCGCGCCCCTGAATGCTTACCGGGAGCTTTTTCGAACGCCCACCACGCCAGAGCTTTTCAGCCTCATTATCTCTGAAGCTCTTGATCATAGTTGCAGTATACCTGAGAGCGATAATAACGCAAGGCGTTATTATTGGGATCTGTATATATCCAAGCCAAAAAATGGCCACGGATTGAAGAAAGCCTATCCGTGTGCATCCGTGTTGATCCGTGGCGAAACCAGAACTGCGATTGAGCAGAAGGGCGCGCA
>REDX01000234.1 GCA_007695355.1 Planctomycetota bacterium | reverse complement strand
ATTCGAACCCGTAGGGACGAAGGAGGGCTTGAGGACGCGCAGCGTCCGTCCCGACTGAGCCCGAGACCTGAGCCCCGCAGCGCAGCGAGGAGCCAGGCCGAGGAGTAGACGCGAAGCGTTCGAATCCCTCTCTGTCCGCCACTGCCATATGCCCTTCGTGTTCTTCGTGTTCTTCGTGGTTACCCATTCCTTTATTCAACCACGAAGCTCACGAAGAACACGAAGGGGTGAAGAGACGGGAGGCGGCGGTCATGGACTAGCGCTACGCTCCTGCAACCAGGGCGGCGGTCATGGCGCTGGCCTTGGCGAGGACTTCCTGCCATTCGGCCTCGGGGTCTGAGTCGGCGACAATACCGCCGCCGGCGTGGAAGCGAATTTGATCGGATGTTATAACCATGGTACGTATGGCGACGGCAAGGGCACAGGATCGCTCGCCCAGCCAGCCGAAGCTGCCGCAGTAGGGGCCGCGGTCGCCGCCTTCTATCTCCTGCAAGAGCCCCATAACCTGGATTTTGGGGGCGCCGGTTATGCTGCCCGCTGGATAGGCGGCGGCGAGCCAATCGGACACCTGGCTTTGGGCACGGGGGCGGCAGGTAATGCGGGCCGCCGCATGATGGACATAGTCAAGGTCGATGCGCATGGCTGGGTCGGCCACCCGCACGCTGCCAACCTCGGCAATGCGCCCCAGGTCATTGCGCACCAAATCGACGATCATCGCCAATTCGGCACGATCTTTGGCGCTGCTTTGTAATTCGGCAACCACCGCTTCTTCATGCCCTAATTGACGACGGCGGGTGCCCTTAATCGGCTCACTGCGCAAGTTGATTCCATCGCCCTGGAGGAAGCATTCCGGAGAGTGGGAGCAGATACTGCGGGCCGCCAAGCCAGGCCCCGCCGGCTGGCGCCAAAAGGCGGCATAGGGCGCCGGCGAGCGGCTGCGCAGGCGCAGGAAAAGGGCCAGATCCCCCTGGGCATGGACAAAGGGCGCCGTAAATGGCACCGCTAAATTGGCCTGAAAGCATTCGCCGGCGGCAATGCGCTGGCGCAGGGCCTGGACCTTGGCCCGGTGCTCCGCTGCCGGCCATTGGGGCTGCGGGACCGGGGCCAGGGGGGCTACGGGCAAGGGCAGGGCGGGGCCGCAGGCGCGCGCGCGCAAATCAGCCACCGCCTGAGACTCAGTCCCACAAGCCCAAGCCCGGCCATCGCCATCCCAGGCCAACCAGGCCCGCAGGGGCACGGCGCGGCCGCAGTGGGGGCCATGGGCCACCGCTGCTGCATGCTGCCCCACCGGCAGTCCGTAGTCCACCTGCAGCAGCCAACCGCCATCGATCGCCGCCGGCCAACCCGTGGCCGCCACCCCGCCCCGGCCTGAAGCCTGGGGGAGATCGGCCAAGCTGCGCAAAAATAACCCTTCGTCAGGGGCTGCGACATAGGTCCAGCCCCCCTTCCCGCTATCCAGGCAAATGAGCTCTGGCGCCTCGGCCAGAGCCCGCAGAGCCTGCTCTGCACCCAGCCCCGGGGGCAGGGGCTGGCGGATCACCGGCTGGGCTCGCAAAGCAGGGATATATCGAGGGCGCGCAGGGAATGGGTAAGGGCACCTATACTCACCCGCTCTACCCCACTTTCGGCAACCGCAACTAGGCTCTCCTCGGTAATCCCGCCCGAAGCTTCCAAGGCCACGGTCCGCCGCCCGGCCTGGGGGGCGTGGGGAGCGCAGCCAAGTTCATCGCGAATGATTACCGCGCGGCGCAGGAGCTCCGGCGACATATTATCGCAGAGCACCATATCCGCCCCGGCGGCAATCACTCCGGGTAGCTGGTCTAGATCGGCAATCTCGACTTGGATCAGGGCATCTGCCCCCAAGCGAGTACGGCAACGAGCCACCGCTTCGGCAGCGCCGACGCGGACATCGGCACCCATAAGCGCAATGTGATTCTCCTTGATCAGCACCGCGTCATAAAGACCAATGCGATGATTAGCGCCACCGCCGCAGGTGACGGCATATTTTTGCAGGCGACGCAGCCCGGGAATCGTCTTTCGCGTATCATAAACGCGACAGCGCGTATGGCGAATCATCTGGCTCAGCTGACGACTGCGGGTGGCCACCGCCGAGAGGGACTGGATGAGGTTGAGGGCGGTGCGCTCGGCCATGAGGATAGCAGCTGCAGCGCCCTGGAAGCGCAGGATCTCGGTGCCGGCTTCAACCTCATCCCCATCGGCGCAAAGCTCATTCACCTCCACCGTACCTTCCAGGTGGCGCAGAACCCGGGCGAACAGGGGCACCCCACACAGCACGCCCTCGGCCTTGGCAAGCATGCGCCCGCGCAAAATAGCGTGGTGATCCACCAAACACTGGCAGGTGAGATCACCGACATAAGCCAGATCTTCATGTAAGGCAGTGTGGATGAGTCCATCGACCTGGGGATCATCATAGGGAGGGCCAAGCGGGGTGCCGAAGGTATGCATCATGCTGGGGCATGGTGGTCGGCCGGATGCTGGTTCAATATCGAAGCCGTAAACGGCAAGACCATGGACTCCGGACTCCCATGCACATACTTCTCCGATGCCCCATTTCCAATGCACCATCGGGAATACCCTGCTGCTGGTTATTGATGTCCAAGAGCGCTTCGCTCCGGCCATACCGGCGATCGCGGCCGGCGGTCCGGCTGCGGCCAGCATGGAAACCCTAGTGAAGGGCTGCCAATTATTGGGCATCCCTACCCTCATCAGTCAGCAGTATCCACGCGGCCTGGGGCAAACCTTAGGGCATATTCAAAAGCATGCACCGGAAGCCCAAGTCCTGGATAAGACCCATTTCAGCGCCGTCGACGATCCCGCCATTCGCGGCGCCCTAGCCGCTAGCGAGGCGGACTACATTATTGTCTGTGGTATCGAAGCCCATATCTGCGTCCTCGCCACCGTTGCCGACCTGCAACAGCGAGGCTATCAGGCGCTGGTCTGCAGCGATGGCATCGCCAGCCGTAATCCCCAGCACTGCGAATCCGCCCTCGCCAGCATGCGCCAGCTTGGCGCCCTGGCCATGCCCGCCGAAAGCATTCTTTTCCGCCTCCAGCGCCAAGCCGGTGTTGGCGCCTTTAAGGCCCTCCAGGGCCTGGTGAAATAGGCACGAGCGGAGCACACTGATGCGGGTACTCATCGCCGGCGCCGGCACCATCGGCTATCACTTGGCGGTCAGCCTGGCCGCCGAAGGCTATGATGTGGTGGTTGCCGACACCCGTCCCGAGCGCCTGAGCCGCCTGGAAAATAGCGTCGACTGCCAGCTGGTGAATGGCTCGGCGGGCAGCCCCCTGGTCATGGAAGGCCTCGGCATCCGCTCTACCGATGTGGTGATTGCGGTCACCGAAAGCGATGCCAGCAATCTTATGATCTGCCGCTTAGCTGCTTACTATGGGGTGCCGGAGAAAATGGCGCGAGTGCGCGATCTCGAACTCGCCGCCGTTGACGCCATTGTCCCCTCGGAACATTTCGGCGTCGACCACATTATTTCGCCAGAACTCCTCACGGTGGAACACATCGAGCGCTTGGTTCTGTGTCCCGGAGCCACCGAAGCGATCGACTTCGAACGCGGACGCATTGCCCTGCGTGGACTCACGGTAAGCGAAGACAGCAGCATCGCCGGCCTGCGCATCGCCGACATCAAAGCCAAAGTACCCGGGGAATGGCTATTGGCTGCCGTCCGCCGCGGTTCTCGCGTCTTTATTCCCCACGGCACCGACAATCTGCGCCTTGGCGATACCGCCTATGTCATCGCTGCCACCGCCTCCATCGAAGGGATCATGCCCGCCTTTGATCCGCATATTCGTCCAGTGCGCAGCGCCCTGGTTTTTGGTGGTGGGGTTGCTGGAATGGAACTGGCCCGGCGCCTCCGTCAGCGCCTGCGCCGGGTTACCCTGATTGAGCCGGACAGCAAGCGCGCCGAACACGCCGCCCAACTTCTCGATAAAGATGGGGTAGAGGTTCTCCTGGGTAGTGCCCTTGACGAAGAGCTATTGCTACGCGGCGGCCTTGAGCGAGCCGATGTTTTTATCGGCATTTCTCCCGATGATGAAAATAATTTCGTTGGCGCCCTCCTCTTCCGCAAGCTGGGTGCCGGCGGCACACCCATTGTCGTCACCAGCCAACCCCATTATCTCGACGTTCTGGAATCGGTGGATCTTGATCTCGCCATCAATCCCCGCCTCCTGGCGGTTAATGCCACGCTTCGCTATCTACGTGGTGGCTCCGTGCTGTCGGTGGCTCGCTTGCGGGATGAAGACGCCGAGATGGTGGAATTCAGGCTCTCCACCCGCTCCTCAGCCATCGGCATCCCGCTTAAAGACCTGAAGCTTCCTGGCGGTGCGCTAATCACCGCCGTGCTACGCGGTGAGGCAGTACACATCCCCGGCGGCCTCTTCCGACTCGCCGCCGAAGATCGGGTGCTAGTCTTCCTGGAAGCTGGCGCCGCTCGTACCGTGCGGGCATGGTTCCGCTAAGCGCCATGAGCTTAAACGCGCCGCGACGGATAACGCTGCAAACAGGGGAGGCGCAGCAATGAACCTGCCCATTGTCGCCAAAGTCCTTGGCTTTTTGATTATGGGCCTCAGCGCAATTGGGATCATTCCCCTACTGGTGGCGATTGGCTACCAAGATCCGCGCGGCCCCTGGCCCTGGCTGGTGATGACGGCATGCGCTTTTGTTGTCGCCCTGGCGCTCCTATTTTGCGGCCGACAGGCGCGAGGTGAGGATCTGAGCATTCGCGAAGGCATTGCCATTACCTCCTGCATTTGGATTCTCGCCAGCCTGATTGGGGCCATAGGCATCCTTCTCGCCGTGCCACAACTCGATTTTATTTCCGCCTGGTTTGAGAGCATGAGCGGCTTTACCACCACCGGGTCCTCCGTCTTTGGCACTGAAATTTTGATTAGTGAATTACCCCGCGGCGTCCTGATCTGGCGCCATATTATGCAGTGGTTGGGTGGCCTCGGCATTGTCGTAATTTCGCTCTCCCTGCTGCCGCTGATTACCGGCGGCGGCGGCTTTAGCCTCTACCGAGCCGAGATGCCGGGCATTACCAATGAGCGCCTAGCCCCGCGCATTGCCGACACCGCCAGGCTGCTGGTGATTTTCTATACCGCCGTGACAATTCTCTGCGCCTTCGCCCTGTGGCTGGTTGGAGCCAAGCCATTCACCGCCATCGGCCATGCTATGAGCAGCATTGCCACCGGTGGCTTTTCCAGCTTCGACGACTCCATCGATGGTTTTCAATCCGAAGCCGCTGAATGGATCATTATTCTCGGCATGCTTGCCGGCGGTCTCAGCTTTGCCATGCTGCTGGGGGCCCTACGCGGAAGGCCACTGCGCATCTGGCAAAACGCCGAATCCCGAATTTTCCTTTGTCTCATTGCCTTTGCCATCGTGGTCACCGCCGTTACCTTGCATTTTCAGAGCGATTTTTACAACGGCAATACCCACGACCTCTGGCGGCACGCCAGCTTTAATATCGTCTCCACGGCAACCTCTAGTGGCTTCGCTGTTGGACACCACGCCACCCCAGATGGAGGTAGCTGGTCATCTTGGCCGCCGGGCACGCAAATGCTCCTGATCGCCCTCATGATTATCGGTGGCTGTACCGGCGGCACAGCCGGCGGCAGCAAGGTCATACGCTGGGTCGTCGCCTGGAAAGCCTTACGATCAGAACTGCGGCGGGCAGTTGAACCATCGCGGGTCACTGTGGTAAGCATCGACGGCAAGCCCCTGGGTGACCGGGTCCTCTTACAGGTGGGAAGCTTCTTCATCATCCTGGTGATCTGCTGGGCTATCGGCACCCTGATCATCAGCCTTGAAGGCCATGGCCTGGATACTGCTGCCGGCGCTGCCATTACCGCCGTATCGAATAATGGCCCGGGTCTCGGTGAGGTCAGGGTTGGCGGCAGTTTTTCGGCCCTGGGACCCGTATCCCAATTGACCTGCATCCTCCTTATGCTGATTGGCCGCCTAGAGTTCTTCGGTATTATCGCCCTCTGCTCTTGGCGCCACTGGCGCCGATAAAATCCCCGTTAATCTTTCCACGATCAAAGGCGGCGGACTTCAGCCAACGACTTGCGAAAGCTAGACCAACTGACATGATCAAACTATGCGCTCACAGCTAGACATCCACACCGAGCAAGAGGGCCCAGCCCTTATCATTACCCTCGCCGGCATGCTGGATGGTCATACCTGCCCGCAGTTGGATGAGTTTTGCAGTGGTGACCTGATCTATACCAGCCAGCATATTATTATTGATCTGCTTCAGCTCAGTTATGTATCCAGCGCTGGCATCAGCATTTTCATTGGCCTTCAGCAAAGCAAGCGCGCGCGCAATGGCTCTGTGCATCTCCTCAATCCCAGTGCCGCCGTGGCCGAAGTCTTTAATCTCCTCGGCCTGCAGGCGCTCTTCCACATTCATGGTAGCCGCGAAGCTGCCGTGGCCGCCATCAAAGCAGGATTTAAAGACTGAATTCCCTTTTGCCCTGCGCCCCAGACAGGGTGAAAGCATCGATTTTAAAGTGCCCTGTCAGCCGGTAACTACCAGTTCGGCGTAGAGAAATGCCGGCAAAATCTGCTCTCATGGCCCCCTGTCACCAACTCGCGGGCTGAAAAGCCATGTTTCATGGGATTTTTTCGGTTTACAACACTATTGAACCCTACCATACTGCTCCTTTCACCAACCCCCCATCATGGGAGAACACACCTATGGCAACCGCCAAGACCCCTGCCAAGAAGCCCGTCTCCGTCGCGAAAGACGTGCTTGCCGGCAAAGGCTATACCAAGGCCCAACTTCAATCCGCCCTCGCTGAGATCGTCAGCGCCGAGGGTGTGGAAGTCACCAAGAAGGAAGCCGGAGCCGTGGTCGATGCCCTGGTCAAGGTCCTGATCACCACCGCCAAGAAGAACGAGAAGGGCGCCACCCTGCCCGGTCTCGGCAAGCTGGTCCTGCGCAAGACCAAGGCTCGCATGGGCCGCAATCCGCAAACCGGCGAGCCGGTCAAAATCAAGGCCAACAAGAAGCTCGCCTTCCGCATCGCCAAAGCCGCCAAGGTTGAAGCCGGCATTATCAAGGCCGATTGATTCTTTCGGCCTAGGCCACAGATAAGCATAAATCCCCCGCTGCATCAGCAGCGGGGGATTTTTTTAGAACACGGGCCGCGAGAAGTACTGATTGCCGAGCGTCTCGCGTCGATCGACGCTCGTGGCAATCGCGGCGCAGGGCCAGCTCTGATTTAGACCTGGTAGTAATCGCGGTACCAGTGCACGAAGCGGCTCATGCCATCTTCAATACTGGTATGGGGATGAAAGCCCACCGCCCCTTCGAGGGCGCTGACATCGGCCGCGGTCGCTTCCACATCGCCAGGCTGCATGGGTAAATAACGACGTTCGGCCTGGCGGCCGGTGGCTGCCTCGATGGCGCAGATAAAGCGATCCAATTCGATGGGCTGGGAATTGCCGATATTGTAGATCCGATAGGGCGCCGGCGAACTGGCCGGATCAGGATACTGGCGATCAAAGGCGGCATTGGGCTGAGGCAGATGATCGCAGAGGCGCACCACACCCTCGACAATGTCGTCAATGTAGGTGAAATCGCGGCGCATCTGCCCGTGGTTGAAAACGGTGATCGGACGGCCCTCAAGAATGGCCTTGGTAAAGCTGAAATAGGCCATGTCAGGGCGACCCCAGGGGCCGTAAACGGTGAAGAAGCGCAGGCCAGAAGTGGGAATGCCATACAGGTGACTATAGGTGTGGGCCATCAATTCATTGGCCTTTTTAGTCGCCGCATAGAGGCTGACCGGATGGTCCACATTATGCGATACCGAAAAGGGCATGTTGGCATTAAGGCCGTACACCGAGGATGAACTGGCGTAGATGAGGTGCTCAATGCCATGCTGGCGGCAGCCTTCAAGCACCGTCATGAATCCCACCAAGTTAGCGTCGACGTAGGCCATGGGATGATCGATGGAGTAGCGCACCCCGGCCTGAGCGGCGAGGTGCACTACCCGCTGAAAACCCTCGCCGGCAAAAAGATCTGCCATCAAGGCTCGATCCTCAAGGGAGATTTGGCGAAAGACGAAATCGGGGGAATTAAGCAATTTGGCCAGACGCGCCTGCTTAAGGCTGGGATCGTAATAATCATTCAAATTGTCGATGCCGACCACCTGATGACCATCGGCGAGTAAGCGCATGGCGACAAAATGGCCGATAAATCCCGCCGCCCCGGTCACTAAATAGCGCATGCTGCATTCCCTCTCATTAAGCTTGATGCATAGAACCATAGAACTGATTGGCCGCGAACCAACTGCCGATGACGGGGCCAAGTCAGAATGCGCAAAATGTGTCTCAAAATGGAATGGCCCGCTTTATCGGGCATACTTTCCTGACAAAATAGGTTATTTGTGGGGATTTTGGCTGGCAGACCGAAGCTCCGCGATCCAATGGTATAAGCTCAAATCCTCGTGCCAAGTCGCGCACGGCGGCTTGAACGGATGGGGAGGGTCCAAAGTGGCAGACATGACAAACGCTTAAGGCCATTGGACTGCGATTCCAACGGCAAGCTCTGGCGCGGCCTGCATAGCCTGCATAGCCCCCCTTGCGTATCACACATGAGCCCCTAGAACCCTGCCTTCGCGCCGAAGCCGCTTCGGCAAATTTCTTTATTTAATGGTTTAGTTTTTTGCCGTGGGGCCAGCTCTCGCTTGCCGGAACAGCCCGAAGGACGTGGCCATGTTCCCCGATTTTCTTCGTCGCAAGCACCGCAACCTTGGCGAAGACGGCAAGCCGCCAGGGATTATTAATTTCTTCAAACGGCGCAGCACCGGTGCCAAGGATGAAATCCTTTCCGGCATTACCGTCTCCCTGGCCCTGGTACCCGAGGCGGTGGCCTTTGCATTTTTAGCCGGGGTCCACCCCCTCACCGGCCTCTATGCCGCCTTTGTGGTAGGCCTGATGGCGGCGGTCTTCGGCGGCCGGCCAGGTATGATCTCTGGCGCCACCGGGGCGATGGCAGTGGTCATTTTTGGCCTCGTGCGCGAACATGGCGTGGACTACCTATTCCCGGCAGTGGTGCTGGCCGGCATGCTGCAGATCAGCGTTGGTGCGCTGCGCCTAGGCAAACTCATACGCCTCGTGCCCTATCCGGTCATGCTCGGCTTTGTCAACGGCTTAGCGATTGTGATTTTGCTTGCCCAGTTTGAATCCTTCAAAATAGGCCCGATGGACAATCGCCAGTGGATGGATCAAAACACCATTCTGCTCATGAGCACCCTCATCGCCTTAACCATGGCAATTATTGTTTTTCTACCGCGCCTCACCAAGGCGGTCCCAGCTATCCTGGTGGCGATTGTGGTGGGTACCCTCATCGCCTATTTTGCCTTCCCTGCCATCGGCTGGAGCACCCCCAATTTGGCGACTATGCTGGGTGGCGAAAGTCTTGAGGGTCGCTTTCCGCCGTTCAATTTTCCGTCCGGCGAGATGACCTGGGCCACCCTGCTCACCGTGGAAACCCTAATGATTATCCTGCCTTATGCGGTGGTGTTAGCCGGCGTTGGCTTAATTGAATCGCTAATGACGCTAAATCTCATTGATGAAATTACCGAGACCCGCGGCAGCTCGAACCGCGAATGCGTGGGCCAGGGTTTGGCCAATGTGACCAGCGGTTTATTCAGCGGCATGGGCGGTTGTGCAATGATTGGGCAGAGCCTGATTAATGTAAACTCCGGCGGTCGGCGCCGCCTCTCCGGCATTGTCGCTGCGGTCATGCTTTTGATTTTTATCCTCTTTGCCGCCCCGCTGATTGAGAAAATCCCCCTCGCAGTGCTGGTTGGGGTCATGTTTATGGTGGTGATCGGCACCTTTGAGTGGGCCTCTCTGCGCATGTGGCGGCGCATTCCAACCAGCGATTTCCTGATTATTCTGGTGGTCACTCTCGTCACCGTTTTCGCCCATAATTTAGCCCTGGCTGTGCTCATTGGCGTGGTATTGGCAGCCCTGGTTTTTGCCTGGCAGCACAGCACCCACCTCTCGGCAATCACCGCTATGGATAGCCGGGGAATAAAAACCTACCAACTCCATGGGCCTCTCTTCTTCGCCTCGGTCAATCATTTTACCGCCCTCTTTAACCCCGCCGATGATCCGGCAGAGGTAGCAGTGGATTTCTACTTCTCCCGGGTCTACGACCAATCGGCCCTGGAGGCCATCTCCAGTCTCAGCGAAAAGTACCAGCGCTTAGGCAAGAAGCTCTACCTCCGCCACCTTTCACCGGAGTGCCGAGAACTGCTTGATCGGGCGCGTAATCTTTTCGATATCGACACCGGCAATGACCCCCATTACCATGTCTCCATCGACGGCTTCCCCGCCGAATCTGGACGCATGCGGGCGAAGTTGATCAAGGAGAGCATTGAAAAAGGGCCTAAGCAGGGGGAATAAGCCCACCAGCCCAGAGGCGAGAGCCGACGGTCATCGATGGTATGGTTACGGAGGCCGACTGACACGATCGCGCAGGGCGAGACCCGCGGAAAAAATGGCTCTCCTGCTAACGCGCAGACAGGAATTGCTGCCGTAGCGTGAGGAAAAGAT
>REDX01000183.1 GCA_007695355.1 Planctomycetota bacterium | reverse complement strand
ACACAGCGGGAGATGCAGTGCAGCCAGGGTGGGGCAGCGGGATCGAATTGGCGTTCACGGGCTTGGCGCATGGGTGAAAGCCTAAGCATTGAACAGCGAAACGCAAGACATAGATTGCCTGTCCCTTTTAAAATTATTTGTGATGGGGTTAGGTGATGAAGGAGGTGCCGCGGCCGTAGTTGCGGCCGCTTTCTTGGCGTAGGCGTTGGTAGTTGTTCATTTGCTGTTGCAGGCGTTGGACGCGGTTTTGGCTGGCAGGGTGGGTGCTGAGCCATTCGGGGCCGCTGGTGCCGCCCATGTCGACAAAGCGCTGCCAGAGTTCTACGGAGGCCTGGGGGTCATAGCCGGCGGCGGCCAGATAGCGTACTCCCAGGTGGTCGGCTTCGTATTCGTGGGTGCGGCTAAAGGGGAGCAGAATGCCCACCTGTCCCGCCGCGCCGAGGGCAGCGACGGCCAAATCATGGGTGGCCGGATCCAAGCCACTGGCGCCCAGGCCAAAGCGGGCGATTTCCATAACCAGGCCGCTGGCCATGTGCTGGCTCATGCGCTCGGCTCCGTGATTGGCGACAATGTGGGCCATTTCATGACCCACCACCGCGCCCAAGCCAGCCTCATCGCCGCAGAGGGGCAGGATGCCGCTATAAATCGCTACCTTGCCACCGGGCAGGGCAAAGGCATTGGCGGTGGGCGATTCAAAGACGCGGATTTCCCAGGCATTGCCTTCTTGGGGCACCTGGGGCAGAAGGCGGGACCATACCCGCTCGGTGGTGGCCAGGACTTCGGGGTCGCGGCTGAGCTGTTCGCCGGCGCTGATTTCTTCAAAGGCTTCGGCACCCAGGCCGGCGACCTGAGCCGGACTCAGCAAGAGGAGCTGACGCCGACCGGTGCCTTCAACCCGGCCGCAGGCGCCAATCAGGGAGGCCATGGCGCCAGCCCCCAAAACCTTGAGGAATCCCCGCCGCGAAATGCTGAACTGCTGCATGGGCTGCTGCTCCATCCAAGATCTAGGGTTCTGACACGGGCACGAAGATCGGCACCACCCAGGATTCCGCCTGGATGGCAAGTCCAAGAATGCGTTTGCGCAGTGCGACATCAAGGCTGCGGGGTGCTGAGGCCGGCACCCGCAAGGCCAGGGCATGAAAGGTGGGATTGGCCTCGGCGTGATAGTGCGCGCGCAGGAGGTTTACCAGAGCTTCGGCGCTCAGGGCTTCATCCTCAGGGTTCTGCCGCAGTTCCCCATCGACATTGGCATGCAGAGTGAGGGGCAATGCAGCAGCGGAGAAAATGAATTCCATGGGACTGCGCGGTGGCGGTGCCAGTCGACTATTGACCTCGAAGAGGACGTCGCGGGCAGAGGTTGGGAAGGGGCTGGCAAGCAGGGCGTCAGGTTCATCATAGTTCACTACGATGGATTTAGTGAACTCCAGCATAAAGCGCTCGGCGTGGATGAGATTGCCATCCGGACCGGTCATTGGAACGCTGCGGATTTGACTGCCGGTGTAAACGTAGGGTAGTGGGGGATAGGGCTGGCCGGTGGCGCGGTTGCGCACCAATTGGCTGGCGTCGATCTCTACCCAGGCATCGGGATCCAAAAGGGGATCGGGCTGCCAGCGGGCCAGCACCCGCACCGGGGTACCGCGGGCAGGAATCCCACTCTCTTCCTGAGTCACCTGGCCATCGTCCAATTCCAGGGCTAGCAAAAAGGCTGTCTTAACCAATTGGGCATTGCCGGTGGGAGTCCAGGCCAGGGCTTCGTGATTCTTGCCGCCTTGTAAGCAGAGCAGTACTTCCAAACCGTCATCAGGACCCTGCTGGAAAATGGTTTGCGCCTCGATGCGCACCGCCTCGCCCATGCGAATGGAAACCGCCGGGCCAAGCTCGGTGAATTCGCCAAGGGGGGAGGCCGGGCGGGTTTGTGCCTCGGGCAGGGGCGGTAGCTGCCGCATGAGGTCGATGAGGGCGGCCACCGGGCGGTCTATTTCATCTAATTCCTCGGCAGCCAGAGGCCCAGCGGCGATGGGCAAGGCCAGGAGGAGGAGGTACTGACATAGACGGGGTGCAGATTTCAGTCTCATCGATCGATCCCTCTCCATCCACTTGGGCAGTTTGAAATAATTTCTCTCAGCGGCGCTTGACGATCAAGGCCATCGCTAAAACGATGCCGGCTTAAGGCCGCTGATGACGGCATCACTGTCGAGGCAGACGGCAGCGCCTGGGCAAGCTGTCGTTGCCACGGACACATGAACGCCGGGGACCCCTTTGGGTAAAAGCTAGAGATCACGTCCCACCGCCTCGCTAATATGGCGCAGGCCATGGCGAGCGAGCAGGCCCTGCAGGCCGCGATGCAGACGCCGAACGATGGCTGGCCCGCCGTAGACAAAGCCAGTATAAATCTGCACCAAACTTGCCCCATGGCAGATTTTTTGCCAGGCATCATCGGCGTTTTCAATGCCGCCCACCCCAATCAGGGGTACCTTACCCTGGGTGCGGCGGGCCACCCGGGTGAGGACCTGCAAGCTGAGGGTTTTCAACGGCGCTCCCGAAAGCCCGCCGGCGCCAATCCCGTCAACCCGCAACCAGGGAGTGGCAAGACGGGGCCGGGAGATGGTGGTATTGGCACAGATCAGCCCGTGACAACCCTCCTCAAGTGCCACATCGACGGCGGCATCGATGCCCGCCGGCGACAGATCCGGGGCAATCTTGAGGAAGAGTGGCGTCCCCGCTGCCACCGCCTGCACTTCGCTGGCGATGCCGCGGATCAGTGGACGCAAGGCGGCTTCGGATTGTAAATCGCGCAAACCGGGGGTATTGGGACTGGATACATTTATCACCAAATAATCGGCGTAGCTGGCGAGGGCGCGGACACTCAGGCGGTAGTCGTCCAATGCCGCCTCTAAGGCCACCACCTTGGTTTTCCCGAGGTTAATTCCCAGCGGACAGGGCGGCCGGCGCGGCCCACCAACGACATCGTAATCAGCCGCCAAGCGCCGTGCCATGAGCGCCGATCCCGCATTATTGAAGCCCATGCGATTGATCAGAGCCCGATCCCAGCGCAGGCGAAAACTGCGCGGCAGGGGATTGCCGTGCTGGCCGGATCCGGTGACCGTGCCCACTTCAAGATGGGAGAAACCAAGGGCTGCTAGGGGCTCGATGGCTTCGGCGTCCTTGTCGAATCCCGCAGCTAACCCCACCACCCCAGGAAAGTGTAACTGCCGACCGGCCACCGACAGATCCAGGCGCAGGCCGGGATGACTGCAGGCCATCTGGGTATGCACCAGACGACGCAGGGCCGGAGCCCGCAATCCCAGACGCATCATCGCCATCGCGCGATGGTGAATCGATTCTGGATCTTGCTGGAACAACAGCGGCCGCAGCCAGGTACCGTAGATGCTCATGGCGACAGTGTGTCGACAGCATCGGCGGCGCCAGTCTCACCCGCCGCCGAGGCTCCACGCCAAGGCGGCAAGCGCAGCGGGCTGGGTAAAGCTGCTTGCGAGGCGACCAGGGTCATCGGGGCCGGAGCGCTGCGGGGCCGACTGGCCCGGCGCTCGCGCCATTCATCCCGTACCACCACCTGATCCACCTCAATCAATTGCCCCATGTGCAACCAGACCCCCTCATCAAGGGTGCAAAGGGCCGAGCCAAGATCGAGGGTGGCACTGCGCGCCCGCCCCTGCAAGGGCCAGCCGTCAACCGCGCCACTGAGATGGATCGGGGGCATCAGGGTAATGATTCCCCCGCCCTGTTCTTCAATAATCGCATGGGGAGAAGCCAGGGCCAATTCGCCATCGCGCAGGGGAATGCGCAAAACCACCTCAAAACAGTGGGTTTGACTCAGGCCATCGCGCAGTTGCTCTACGCGCTGGGCCACCAGTACCCGGGGGGGCATATCCGCCGACTCCCAAATTTGCAGCACCACTGGCGCGGCAGCGGCCTGAACCGCCCCGGGACCATCCAGCGACGACCAGCAACTGGCCAGCAGCAAAAGCAGCAAAAGCCCCGCCAAGCATCGCCCCATAATCACAGGCCCTGGGGTGGCCAAGTGCCCTGGGAACGCAGAATCGTTTCAATGACTTCGGCAAAGGCGCCGCCGTCGCTGGCTGCCAGGGTAACCGCATCAGCGCGGCGACGGATGGCGGGCGCCGCATCGGCCGGCGCGAAAAAACAGGCAACCTTGCCAATCAGGGGCAGATCCGGGTAATCATCGCCGAGAAAGGCTACCTGCGACCACTCCAGGCCTCGCTGCTGCAGCACTTCTGCCATCGCCGCCGGTTTATCGCGCACGCCTAAGAGCAGGGGATCCAGGCCCAAGTCCTGGGCCCGCAGGCGCAGGGGTGCTGAATCCCGACCACTGCACAGGCCGATCTGCAGGCCCTGGGAGCGGGCATAGACCATCCGATGGCCATCGCGAACATGAAAGGATTTAGTCACTTCATGACCGGCAGCCGCCGCATCGGCAGCTTGGCCGTAGCTGAGAAGGGGCCCACACAGCGAACCGTCCACATCAGCGCAGAGCAGGCGAATGCCGGGCAAGATGTTTTGCATAGGTCCATGCTCCCGACGGCCTGGACGATGCAAGCTGGGGCCGGCGATTTGGCAGCCGGTGGCGAAAAGCAAAGAGCTTCGTATAAAAATCACCCCGGAATGGGCTATTTTGGTGCACATAGGATGTGCCGCAAAGTAGTCATTGCACCCTCTATAAGGCAGTGAGCGCGCCTAAGCCAGCCGGGCGTAACCCAGCCATCGCTTGCCAGAACAGGGGAAATGGGGTTGCCAAAGCACTGCTTGGAGTGATTGGGGCAGACTTGACACTCTTGCGCCAGCGGCCCTTGCGCACTTGACCACCGTGCGGGGGCTTTCACACTGCCCCCTTCACCAAGCGCTCCACCACGAGCCGAGGAGTAACCGTGAGCGATATCCGTACCAAAGTCATCGACATTATTGCCGAACGCCTGTCCTCCAAGGACAAGGACAGCATCACCGAAGAGAGCAACGTCATTGCCGACCTCGGCGCCGACAGCCTCGACATCGCTGAAATCATGATGGACCTCGAAGACGTCTTCGGCATTAAGCTGGAAGAAGACAATGAGAGCCTCAAGACGATCGGCGACATCGTGAAATTCATTGAAGGAAAAGTGGCTGAGAATGGCTGACTCGCGGCTTAAGCGCCGGGTGGTGGTTACCGCCACCGGCGTTGCCACCTGCAACGGACTCGACACCGCCAGTTTCTGGGACTCCCTGATTCATGGCCGTACTGGTGTTGGCCCGATTACCCAATTCGATACCAGTGCCTATGGAACGACTTTCGCCGGCACGGTGCCCCTCAGCGATCTCGAGATCGCCGAGAGCATCGGCGGTGACAGCAAAACCGCCCGGCGCAAAGATCGCTTTGTTCTTCTTGCCCTGCGTGCAGCTCACGAAGCGATGACGGCCTCTGGGCTGGATTATCAAAACTGGGCCGACCCCTTCCGCGTTGGCGTGATTGTTGGCGCCGGCATTGGTGGCCTGCACACCATCGAGGGGGAGATCGCGGTCATGGTCGAGCGTGGCCCTCGCCGGGTGAGCCCCTTCCTGGTACCGAAGATGATCGTCGATAGCGCAGCTGGCGATATCTCGATCTCCTACGGCGCCAAGGGTCCGAATTTCTGCATTACCACCGCCTGTGCCACCGCCACGCACTGTATCGGCGCGGCCTATCAGCACATTGCCAGTGGCATCTGCGACATCGTTATTGCCGGCGGCTGCGAAGCCCCGATTACGCCCCTGGGTGTGGCCGGCTTTAATAGCATCAAGGCCCTTTCAACCCGCAACGATAGCCCACAAAGCGCTTCTCGTCCCTTCGACGCCGAGCGCGATGGCTTCGTTATGGCGGAGGGCGCTGGCATCCTCATCCTAGAGGAATACGAACACGCCAAAGCCCGTGGCGCAGAGATCGTCGGCGAGATCGTTGGCTACGCCTGCACCGGCGATGCCTTCCACGAAACGGCCCCAGATCCCGAGGGTACCGCTGGCGCTGCCGCCATGCGCTTAGCCATCGCCGATGCCGGAATTGATCGTGAAGCCATCGGCTATTTCAATGCCCACGGCACTTCAACCAAGCTCAACGATGCCACAGAAACCCTAATTCTGAAAAAGGTGTTTGGTGACCACGCCTATAAGATGGCCGTTTCCAGCACCAAGAGCATGACCGGCCACACCCTCGGTGCTGCCGGTGGCGTTGAGGGCATCGCCTCCCTGCTCACCCTCAAGCACGGCATCATCCATCCCACCATCAACTACCAGACGCCTGATCCAGACTGTGACTTGGACTATGTGCCCAATGTCGCCAGGGAACAGCAGGTAGAATACGCGCTCTCTAATAATCTGGGTTTTGGCGGCCATAACGCCTGCCTGGTCTTCAAGCGCTTTAGCGACTGAAGTTCTCAACGCATCCCGCCCCGGCCCCCCATCCAGATCAAGGTCATACCCCTCCATGGACCGCAAACGCATTAGCGAAGAAGTCATCGAAATCCTCTGCAGCAAGCTGCTG
Organism: Planctomycetota bacterium; assembly: GCA_007695355.1. Lineage (GTDB taxonomy): Bacteria > Planctomycetota > UBA11346 > UBA11346 > UBA11346 > REDP01. Next base: position 4,119 of record REDX01000183.1, on the reverse strand, counting down.
ACCCTGCCATTGCCGGTCGATGACCCGGATTTTGACTACGAGCAGCAGGCTCTGGTTCCGGATATTACCGATAACGAACTGGATATCGCAGAAGTCGCCATGGACCTGGAAGACGCCTTCGACATCCAGTTCCTCGATAACCTGCCCGGCAGCGAAGGCCTGCCCACCATTGGCGCGATCATCGACTTCATCCACGCCAAGGTAAACAAAGAGTAAGCCGGCCGGCGGACTCGCTTATTCAGCGAGGGACGAAGCGAAGTTATCTCTTTCCGTATTGAGCGCCGCCCCTACTCCAAACGCAACCAGCGCGCCGCCGGATGCCAGCCGTGGAGCTGGCGGCGCTGCACCGGCTGGGGCCGTGCTCCCTCGCCATCATTAAAGCCCCAGAGCAGCTGAACCCCGTGGGGGGTATGGCGCAGGGTGTAGAGCGCCGGAAAGTCGTGACTACGGGCGCGATCATTCATACTGGCTAGCAGCTCCTGCCACTGCTCGGGATCCTCGTCGAAGCGTTCGCGGGGGATATCCTGCACCACCAAAACCATGGCCTGTCCACGCTCTACCGGGATCTGCAAAAGGGGATCTTCAGGGCCGAGGATGCGGGTCCACCCGCTGTGTTTATTAACTGCCACCGCCCGCGGCTGCCCAGCCTCATCGGCCTCATAGGCCACCACCCAAAAGCGGCGGCCGCGCTCACCGTCCACCACATGATGGCCCTGGGCCCGCCCCCAGCGCTCGCCGCGCTGGGCAATGCGCGCATCGGCCCGGGCCTCGGCCTGGGTTTGACTCAGGGGCGGATGGCGATCACAGGATAAACCACTCAACCCCAGCAATCCGCCAATTCCGCTTAACAGCAGACGATTCCATATCTGAGATCCCATATTCTACTTCCTCCTCGCAAGCGCTCATCGGCGCGGCCAGCCCCTAGGCCAGCCGCCAATCTCGTTCTACAATCAAGATCGGTGGCGCTTTGCAATCTGGACTGATGAGCGGCAGAGTCTAGCCTGCTGCCTCGCCACCGATTGGAGCAACCATGGATTCCCTGAAGCTGCGCAGCCTCTGCGCCACCATTCAACAAGCCCGGCCCGACCTGATCTCCCAATTCAGCGAGCAGGCCATCACCGGCGCCACCGCGGTGGCAAGCCTGGATGCCATTGCCGCCGCCCTCGGCGCCCCTGGCGCGACTGTGCCCAAGGCCCTTGAGTACCAGGGCATGACCGTCGAGCTGGCGCCCTGCCCGCCCGCCGAGGGCCCCCTCGCTGGCCAGGTGGCCCTGGTTTCAGGGGCCGCTTCGGGGCTTGGCCTGGGCGTGGCACGGGGGCTTTATGCCGCCGGCGCCATGGTTTGCCTCACCGATATCGATGGGCCGGGACTGGATGCGGTGCGCGCCGAATTTGCCGATCCAGCGCGCATTTGCAGCGCGGTGGTGAATGTCACCAATGAGGAGAGCGTCATCGCTGGCTTCGATGCCGCCATTACCCGCTGGGGCAGGGTGGACGCCATTGCCTGCTGTGCCGGCATTGCCCCGCCCTTTGAACTGGTGGATTTCCCCCTGGATAAGTGGCGTTTAGCCCTGGAAATCAACCTCACCGGCTATTTCCTCATGGGCCGCGAGGCGGCGCGGATTATGAAGGCGCAGGGGCACGGTGGCTCTATGGTTCTGCTTTCCTCCAAATCGGGACTTGAGCCGTCGAAGGCCAATAGCGCCTATAATGCCACCAAGGCCGGGGAATTGCACCTCGCCCGCGGCTGGGCTCTGGAATTAGGCCGCGATGGCATCCGCGTCAATTGTATTGCCCCCGGTAATGTCTTCGAGGGATCCAAGATTTGGAATCCCGAATACATCGCCAAGGCGGCAGCCAAAAAAGGCATTCAGCCCGACGAAGTCATCCCCTACTACAATAATCTCACCGCTATGAACGCAGAAATTAAGCCCGAGGATATTGCCAATGCCGCGGTCTTCCTCTGCTCTGCCGCGGCACGGCGGATGACCGGCCAAGTCTTAGTGGTGGATGCCGGACAGGTGTGGACCCGTTGAGCCATAGCACAGCAAGGAGTGCCTGCGATGACTAGCCCTCGCCCCATCCTCGTCACCGGCGGCGCCGGCTATATCGGCTCGCACACCGTCCTACAATTACTCGAAGCCGGCCAGCGGGTGGTAGTGGTCGACAATCTCTGCAATGCCCACGAGGAGAGCCTGCGCCGGGTTGCCGAATTAAGCGGTCAGCAACCCACTTTCCATCAGGTTGACCTGCTTGATGCCGCCGCCCTGGGCGCCGTCATCCAGCAGCATCGACCGCAAGCTGCGATCCACTTCGCTGGCCTGAAGGCGGTGGGCGAGTCTTCGCAGATTCCGATTCAATATTACCATAACAATATCACCGGCACTATCCACCTCTTGCAAGCCCTCGCCGCGGTGAACTGCCGACAGCTGGTTTTCTCATCCTCGGCTACGGTTTACGGCGATGCCCAAGAGATGCCGATTACCGAGGCTGCACCTTTAAGCGCCACCAATGCCTATGGCCGGACCAAACTCTTTATTGAGCACCTGCTGGCCGATGCCTGCATCGCCGATCCCGAAATGAAGGTAATCTGCCTGCGCTATTTCAATCCCGTGGGCGCCCACCCCAGCGGCCGCATTGGTGAAGACCCCAATGGCATACCGAATAACCTGATGCCCTTCATCACCCAGGTGGCAGTGGGCCGACGACCGCATCTCAATATCTTTGGCAATGACTACCCCACCCCCGATGGCACCGGCGTGCGCGACTACATTCACGTCGTCGACCTCGCCGCCGGCCACCTCGCCGCCCTTGATGCCATGGATCGCATCTCCGGCTGCGAGGCGATTAACCTCGGCACCGGCCGCGGCTACTCGGTGTTGGAGGTCCTGCGGGCCATGGAGACCGCATCCGGCCGGCCCGTGCCCTATGAAATCCAAGGCCGTCGCCGCGGTGATGTTGCCACCTCCTACGCCGATCCCAGCAAGGCGCAGCAGCTCTTGGGCTGGCAGGCGAGGCGTGAGTTGAGCGAGATGTGTGACGACGCCTGGCGCTGGCAGCAGAGCAACCCCCTTGGCTACGCCGGCCAGCCTTGACTGGCCAAGGCTAAGCACGGCAGGCGTTTAAGGCCAGCTCGAGCTGCTGTACGCGCAGCGGTGGGGATCCTTCGCCGACTAAAATTCTTCGCGGGCCAGACGCTCCATCCATTCGCCGCTGAGACGATAAGTAGTCCAGGCATCGTTGGGCTTGGCACCCAGCTTTTCATAAAATTCGATGGCCGGGGTGTTCCACAGCAGGGTTGTCCACTCCACTCGGCCATAGCCGCGCTCCCGAGCCAGCCAAGCAATATGCCGCAAGATGGCCGTGCCAATGCCGCGATGGCGGCAGTCGCTGACCACGTAAATGTCTTCGAGATACAGACCACGGCGCGCGGCAAAGGTGGAGTAGGTCTGAAAAAAGGTGGCCATGCCAACAATCCGGCCATCCAACTCGGCAACGATGGCTTCCAGGGCGTGGTCAGAACTGCTGAGTTCGGCCCGGAGAGCTTCGGCAGTGCAGCGATTATCGGCACCCAGACCCTCGTACACCGCCAAATCTGCCACCAACTGCGCCAGCACCTCGGCGTCATCCGGAGTAGCGGGGCGGAGATGAAGGCTGGAGGAGGAATGGTCGGACATGGCTGGACATAGTCCCCCCCTCGCATCATTCCGCAAGAGGTAAGCATTGCCCCAGCTAAGGCCGCCTTGCAGGACGACTAAAGGCCGCAGCAAAGGACAATAAGTCATTGCCGAATGACAGCTTGCAAGAGCTCTCCCGCTGCATCCACAGCCAACAATAAACTGCCCCATCCCAGACAACTGCATATCTACGCATCATATGCATTCGCAATCGATGCGCAGATCTACACCCCCCCATAAACGAAAGCAAGATAGGGACAAGGCAAGATAGGGACAACAAGATAGGGACAGGTGTAGATAGAAAAGATAGGGACACGGCAAGATAGGGACCGGCATTTATTGGGATATGGAATTGGTCAAGAGCAAGATAGGAGCAAGATAGGGACAGGCGGAGTTAGAAAAGATAGGGACACGGCACCGGTATCCGGTTTTCATGCATTTTT
>REDX01000079.1 GCA_007695355.1 Planctomycetota bacterium | reverse complement strand
AAGAAGTGATGGATGGAGCAACGTAGTTGGGCATTAATATCACAGAACGGCATTGGGGGGGGCGGCAGCCCCCCAACGGCCGACCGAGGGGGGCAGGGCGGATATAATCGACGAAGTCGATCCGCCCTGAGGCGCGCAGCGCCGTCCCCCTGACCGAGGCCGGGGGCAGCGAGCGCAGCGCTGCGAACCGGGGGAGCCCGAGGGGGCGTGCCCCCTCGAAACTAATAGTACGAGTCGGCGCCGACTGCGAAGTTCTCCACCCGCGCACTAATCTCCCGGAAATCCAAGTAGCGATAAATGTCTTTAGTAAAGGGATCCACGCACTTGGCCATGTAGTCGCGGTATTCTTGGGGCGTGGGGATGCGGCCCAGGAGAGCAATCACCGCCGCGAGTTCCGCCGAACCCAAATAGACCTGGGCATCGCGGCCCATGCGGTTATTAAAGTTACGGGTGGAGGTGGAAAAGACTTTGGCGCCGGGACGCACCCGGGCCTGATTGCCCATGCACAAGGAACAGCCGGGGATTTCCCGGCGGCAGCCCATTTTGCCGAAGAGGCCGTAGTGGCCCTCTTTTTGCAATTGCAATTCGTCCATGCGCGTCGGCGGGCAGATCCAGGTTTGCGCGGTCACATATTCGGCGCCGGAATGCTTAAGCACATTGGCGGTGGCGCGGAAGTGACCGATATTGGTCATGCAGCTGCCGACAAAGACTTCGTCGATGGTATCGCCGGCAACCTCGGAGAGCAGGGCCACCTTGTCCGGGTCGTTGGGGCAGGCGAGGATGGGCTCGGTGATCTGGCTGAGGTCGATCTCGTAGACGGCGGCGTATTCGGCATCCTTATCGGCGCGCAGCAGTTCCGGCTTATCCAGCCAGGCCTGCATGGCATCGATGCGGCGGCGAATGGTATCCTTATGGCCGTAGCCGTCGGCGATCATCGCTTCCAGCAAGGCGATATTCGAGCGCAGGTAGTCGGCCACCGATTCTTCGCTCAGGTTCACCGTGCAGGCGGCGGCAGAGCGCTCGGCCGAAGCGTCAGAAAGCTCAAAGGCCTGCTCGGCGGTGAGGTGCTCAAGGCCCTCGATTTCCAAGATGCGGCCGGAGTAGACATTTTTCTTGGGCTTGGTCAGGGTGAGATCACCGGCCTGCATGGCCACCCAAGGAATGGCATTGACCAAATCGCGCAGGGTAATGCCGGGCTGCATGTCGCCCTTAAAGCGCACCAGCACCGACTCCGGCATATCCAAGGGCATCATGCCCAGGGCGGCGGCAAAGGCGACCAGGCCTGAGCCAGCGGGGAAGGAGATGCCGATCGGGAAGCGGGTGTGGGAGTCGCCACCGGTGCCGACGGTGTCGGGCAGCAGCATGCGATTGAGCCAGGAGTGAATAATGCCATCACCGGGGCGCAGGGCGACGCCATTGCGTTCGACCATAAACTGCGGCAGCCAGCGGTGCATTTTTACATCCACTTCCTTGGGATAGGCAGCGGTATGGCAGAAGCTTTGCATCACCAAATCGGCATTAAAGGTGAGGCAGGCCAGTTCCTTCATTTCATCGGCGGTCATCGGGCCGGTGGTATCTTGGCTACCGACGGTGGTCATCTTCGGTTCCACCGACATGCCGGGGCGCACCCCAACCACGCCACAGGCCTTGCCAACCATCTTCTGGGCCAGGCTATAGCCCTTGCCGGAATCGTTGATCGGTGCCGGCAGGGTAAAGGCATCGCTGACGCCCAGGCCCAGGCTCGCGCGGGCGCGGCCGGTGAGGGCGCGGCCAATGATCAGCGGCACCCGGCCGCCGGCGCGGTATTCATCGCGCAGGGTATTGGGATCGATGGCAAAGGTGGTGAGCACGGCGCCCGAAGTGTCGCGCACCTCACCCTTCACCGTATCGATCACCACCTCTTGGCCGGTGGCCAACTTCTCCACCGCCGCCTGGATGGGCAGGCCACCGGCATCGCGCATGGTGTTTAAGAAGATCGGCGCAATGGAATCGGCGATCAGCACGCCGCGGGTGCGCTTATTGGGCACATAGGGAATATCACGGCCAATCCACCACAGCAGGCTATTGGTTGCGCTCTTGCGGCTGGAACCGGTACCGTAGACATCGCCCACCATAATCACCTGCTTGCCCGCCGCTTGCTGCTGACGCAGGAAGGGCACGCAGTCTTTATGCGAGCTCTCGTACATCACATTAGCGTGCAGGGGAATGTCCGGGCGGGAGCTGGCGTGGGGCGCCGGCGACAGGTCATCGGTATTGGTTTCGCCATCGGCCTTGTAAATAACGCCGGCGATTTCCGCGGGCAATTCGGGGGCGGTGGTAAACCAGCGGGCATCGGCCCAGGCCTGCAGCACCGCGCTGGCGTGGGCATTGCCGCCCTTGGCCAACTTTTCCACCACCGCGAAATTATCAAAAACCATGGTTAGGCCGCCCAGCACCTCGGCGGCGAGGGCGGCGTGAGCCCCCTCCAATTCACGCACTAAGTACGGCACATTATAGCCACCCATCATCTGGCCGAGAATGCGGATCGCTTCCTCGGCGCTGACCAAGGGCGAGGATTTTTCACCAGCGGCGATGGCACCCAGCCAGTCGGCCTTGACCTGGGCAGCGGGATCCACACCGGGGGGCACGCGCTCGGTGAGCAGTTCGACCAGCACCGCTTCCTCGCCTTTCGGCGGGGCTTCAAGCAGGGCGCATAGGGCCGCGGTCTGCTCGGCGTTGAGCGGCAGCGGCGGAATGTGCTCCGCCGCGCGTTCGGCGATATGGCTGCGATAGGCTTCCAGCATGATAGGCTCCTCACCATTATCCGGTTGATGCATACACGATGCTGAGAGCCGAATGGCTGGCAAGGCCCGAGGCTGCCCGGGTGCCAGGAAGACACAGCATTTGCCTCACACGAGCCCAAGATCCCTCACTTGAATCACCGCCATTAGGACGTGAGATACGAGCATGACCCAATGCCCGGCGGTCGATGAAAGGCTCAGCGCCATGTCCACCCCAAATGCTTCACAGATCGCCACCATTACCGTCAACGGCCGCAGCCTGAACTGCCCAACGATTGTTGGCAGCGAGGGGGAAATTGGCATCGATATCTCGCGCCTGCGCGCCGAAACCGGTGCCATCACCCTAGACCCTGGGCTTGGCAATACTGGCTCCTGCGAGAGTGCGATTACCTACATCGATGGTGATCAGGGCATCTTGCGTTACCGTGGCATTCCCATTGAGGAGTTTCAGGCCCATCCCAATTTCGTTGAGGTCTCCTGGTTGCTCATCTTTGGCCGCCTGCCCACCCCCGAGAAAACGGATCGCTTTTCCGCGGCGCTGACCCGCAATGCCCATCTACACGAAAATATGAAGCACCATTTCCAGGGCTTTCCCATCGATGCGCCGCCCATGGCGGTAATGTCGGCGATGCTCAATGCCCTGGCCTGCTTTCATCCCCAGTTTCTTGAGCCCGATGATATTAGCGAAGATGATTTCCACGAACTCGCCGCCCGGTTGATTAGCAAGGTGCGGACGATTGCCGCCTATGCCTATCGCCATTCTAAGGGCCGCCCCTTTCTCTACCCTGATCCTGGCCTGAAATACTGCGCTAATTTCCTGCACATGCTGTTTTCCCAACCCTACCAGCAGTATGTCATCGATCCCGAAATTGAAGCAGCGCTCAATCTGGTGCTGGTCCTTCACGCCGACCATGAACAAAATTGCTCTACCTCTACCGTGCGCATCGTTGGCTCCTCCAAGGCCAATCTCTTCGCCTCCTGCGCCGCCGGGGTTAGTGCCCTTTGGGGGCCCCTACACGGTGGCGCCAATGTTGCGGTACTCGACATGCTGCGCGCCATCCACGAGGGTGGCATGAGCGCCGACCAAGCCATAGCCAAGGCCAAAGACAAGAAAGACCCCTTTGTTCTGTTTGGCTTTGGCCACCGCGTCTATAAGAATTTCGACCCCCGGGCTCTGCTTTTGAAAAAACACTGCGACCGCGTGCTGAAGCTGTGCAAAGTCAAGGATCCACTCCTTGATATTGCCCGGCGCCTTGAACAGGCGGCCCTTGAAGATCCCTACTTTGTCGAGCGCAAACTCTTCCCCAATGTGGACTTTTACTCCGGCATTATCTTCCGCGCCCTGGGCATCCCCGAAAACATGTTCACGGTTATGTTTGCCATTGGCCGGATGCCCGGTTGGATAGCCCATTGGAAAGAGCAGCACGCCGCCCAGGGACGCATCTGCCGGCCTCGGCAAGTCTACGTGGGAAACCAGCTCAGCCCCTACCTCTCCCCCGATCAGCGGCCCGGCTGAATCCGACAGACTGATCAAAATCAGGACGATTGACGCAATTGCCACCATCGTCTGGATCTTATTGATGCGTGTGACAACATTTCCCCGGCCAATGATACCTCTTTTAGCTGGCACACTTACGACAATAACCCTTTCACCGAGGGTCCGCTGGGGGTGTGGGACGGATCATCGGTAGTGACGCCCGGCTGACTTTGTGGTCAGCCGGGCGCCTTTTTAATGGCTGAAATCGGCGGCAATCGCCCGCGCTGCTGCGGCGCCGCTGGCGAGGGCACCGTCGATGGAAGCCTGGCTGCAGTGGTCACCAATCAGCCAGCAGCCGGGCTGCCACTGGCGCAGGCGTAGGGGCTTGTCGACATCACCGGGCAACTGGCGAGGCTGGGCATGCATGATATCCTGATCCGCCAGCAAGCGCCAACGGTCAACCTGGGGGCCAAACCATGCGCGCAATTGTTGGCGCGCTGCCGATTCCAGATCGCTGCGCCGGCGGTGTTCGCCAAGGGCAGTGGCCACCACCACCTGTTTACCCGGCGGAGCATAGTCGGCAGCCACCTGACTGGGGACAGCAAGGTGATTGATCGGACCGGCGCCACTGGCATCAAGAGCAATCCAAGGGCCCAATCGCATTTCGTCATCAGCGGAAAACCAAAGCGATCGCACACCTACACCGGGCGGTGGCGGGGCCTCACCAAGCAGGACCGCGGCAGCTGGAGCCTCGGTGGCGACAACGATAATGGGCGCCGCCAAGCTGTGACCGTCTGCACAGATAACCTGACCTGGTGATACGGACAAAGCACGACAACCGTAGGTGATACTCCCCGGTGGCAGGGCCTCAACCAATTGCAGCGGGATCATCCCCATGCCCCCGGCTGGCAGCACCGCCGAGCCCTGACTTAGGGCGGCGTAATACGTGCGAAAAAGACGGGCCGAAGTGGCAAGGCTGCGATCGCAAAACACACCGCCAAACCACGGGGCGAAAAAGCCGTCGATAATCGTCGCTGAAAAGCCCTGGGCCTCTAACCATTGGCGAGTCGAGTGATCATCGCCGTCGTCGTCAAGGAAAGCGGCCTGAAGATCCTGACGGCGAGCTCGACGGGCCATGCGTAGCACCCGCAGCTTATCCATCAGCCCGCCCGGTGCGGCCAAGGAAGAAACCGCCGCCCAGGGCCAGCGCCAGGGATCAGCAATCCGTCGCTGCCGCCCTTTGGCCTGCATCAGTATGGCCCCGGGGCGAAAGCGCCCCAGCTGCAGGCGCTGGTAATCCAAGCGCTGCCGCGCCTGGGGATAGGCCTCCAGCAAGACCTGGAAACCGCGATCGCAAACAAAACCATCGATGAGATCCGAGCGCACCCGACCACCAGCCCCATCGGCAGCCTCAATCACCTGCACCCGTATGCCGGCCCGGTGCAGATCCACCGCGCAGGCCAGGCCGGCAAGACCGGCGCCAATAATCAGAACTTGCGTATCATCGCCCATCATGCCAGTCCTACGCTGCGCCGGCCGCCATGTTGTAGGAGAGCAAACTGGCAGATCCCCTTGCCCAGGGCAGGGATGAGCCACCATGTGCGCCACCATGACCACCACCGCTCCCTCTCCCTTGCTTGATGATGCCGTGCGTCTGTGCCAGCAGGCGCTGATCGACGCCCTGCCGGACGAGGACGCCCATCCCCAGCGCCTGCATGCGGCCATGCATTATAGCCTCATGGGCGGCGGCAAACGGGTGCGCCCAGCCCTGGTATTGGGCGCCTGCCGGGCAGTGGGGGGCGCCGATGAAGCCTGTTTGCCGGCGATGGCAGCGGTGGAAATCCTGCATACCTATACCCTGGTCCATGATGACCTGCCGGCGATGGACGATGACGATCTGCGCCGGGGCCGGGCCACCGTGCATAAGGTCTGGGACGAAGCCACCGCTATCCTGGTGGGCGATGCCCTCAATACCCTGGCCTTTGCCTGCCTGGCGCAGCTGCCGGCAACGCAGGCCAAGGCCGCGGTGGCGGTGCTGGCCAGCGCCGCGGGCAGCGAAGGCGTGATTGGCGGCCAGCAGGATGATCTCGATGCCGAGGGTGGCCGCGGCTTGGCCGGCGAGGATCCTGCCCAGCTTTTGCAGCGCATCCACGCGCGCAAGACCGCCGCCCTTATCCGCGCCTCCTGCCAACTTGGCGCCATCTGCGGCCAAGGCGATGGGCAGCAGCAAGCGGCGCTCGCAGATTTCGGCTTCCACATTGGCCTCGCCTTTCAGATTATCGATGATCTCTTAGACCAAAGCGCGGCGGTGCAGGAACTCGGAAAAACCCCCGGTAAGGATGCCCAGGTGGGCAAACTGACCTGGGTCAGCGTGCACGGCCTGGAGGCCGCTCAGCGCGCCGCTAGCGCCCACACCGAGGCCGCCGAGGCCGCCCTCGCCCCCTTTGGCGCCGCCGCCGATGGCCTCCGCGCCCTTGCCGCCCTCCTGCTCCGGCGGAACTCCTAAACCATGGCCATCCGCGCCAGCTGTCTTCTGCTGCTCGCCCTCCTTAGCGGCCTCCTGTCCGCCAGCGAGGGCCATCAGTTTGCCGCTGGCGAACTGCGGCGCTATGTGGCGGAAACCAAGCAGGAGGTGCGCTGGCGTAGCGCCGGTGACGACCTGCGCTTTACTACCACCCTCAGCTTTGAGCTCTCCTGCTATGTCGAGGCCGTCGACGAAAAGCAGGCGACGCTGATTTGGCGGGTTTTGGAGCTACGCGCCACCCACCAGGGCCCCGAGGGTCAGCACCTCCTCGACAGCGCCCAGGAAATTGGCGAAGAGGATCCCCTCTTGGGCGACCTCATGGTCTTCCACATGGTGCCCCTCACCACGGTGGTCGACCTGCGCAGCGGCGAGGTGCAGGAACTGCGCGGCCATGAACTCTTGGTGGAGCGCCTGAATCGCCGCCACCCGGCCCCCCAAAACACCCACCCCCCCCCCCCCGCCCCCCCACCACACCCACCACTTTACCCCCCAACAGTGCAAAATCCCACCGCCGCCCCGCCCCGCGCCGCCCTCGCTGCACAAGCCTTTGCCCCCGAGCGCGTGCAAGTGCTATTCACTCGCTGGCTCAGCCTGCCCAGGGATGGAAAGAGTAGCCTGAGCCTGGGCCCCCAGGTTGAGGGCGCCGCCCAGCTGCGCTGGGAAGGCTCGCGCTTTAGCATCGGCTTGGATAAGGATGCCCCCAAGCCACGCCTGCAATTGGCCACCTCGCCAACCCCAGTGAGCATCGCCATTACCGCCCTTGAGGGGGCCGGCGAAGTCAGACTCGATCGGCGTGGCATTCTGCAAACCACCAGCGGAAGCTACACCATGGATCTGGCCGTAGATGCCATGACCCAAGGCGTTGAACAACAGCACCGCGTCACCTGGCAGCTGGTGCTCATGGCCCGCACCCCAGCCCGAGAGTAAGCGCCGTGCCCCCCAGCAATGAACTGTGGCAACGCCACCGCCTGCCCCCCCTCAGCCAGCCCAACACTGAGCCACCGGCCATCCTTGATCGCCTCACCGCGGCGATTCCCGAACTCTCGCGGCGGCGGGCCCGGGAAGCCGTACTCAGCGGCCTGCTCAGCTGCAATGGCGAAATCCTGGTCGACCCCCAGGCCAAACCCGAAGCCCGCCAGGAACTCATCCTCGACCTCAGCCAGGGCATTCCCCATCACCGCGCCCGGGAATCCGGCGGCCGCGCCAGCCCCGGCGAACGCCCCTTCACCATCCTCCACGAAGACCAGGAGCTGGTGGTGGTGGATAAGGCGGCGGGGGTGCTCTCCGCCCCCGGCGGCGAGGAAGAGGGCCGCGATCACGTCTTGAGCCGCCTGCGCGCCCATTGGCGCAAACAGGGCCTGGACGCCTCCTACCTCGGCGTCGTCCACCGCATCGACCTCGCCACCTCCGGCTGCCTGGTAGTGGCCCGCACTAAGCAGGCGCAAAATATCCTCCAAGCCCAATTTGCCGGCGAGAGCGCCGGGCGTTTTTATACCGCCCTGGTGTTCGGCCAGCCGCGCCGGGACCAGGATACCCTTACCGGCGATATTGGCCGCGGCGTCGACGGTCGGCGTGCCCTGGTGGCGGACCCCAGTCTCGGCAAATCGGTGATTACCCACTTCCGGGTCCTCGAACGCTTTACCCACGCCAGCCTTTTGGAAGTGTCCCTCTCCACCGGACGCACCCATCAAATCCGCGTCCACCTCTCCGCCATCGGCTGCCCCATTCTGGGCGATCCCCTCTATGGCCGCGAGCTGGTAAAAGGGCGACGGGTACCGGCGGGGGCCACCGCCGAATTGCGCGTCCCCCGGCTCATGCTGCACGCCCACCGGGTCAGCTTCGACCACCCCCGGCACGGCCGGCGCATGGAAATCAGCGCCCCCCTCCCCGACCTCTTCCCCTCGCTGATCAAACGCCTGGCCCGGGCCCAGGCGTAGGACTGACAGCCCCTTTTAAACCCAGGAAGCAGCCATGACCAGCGCCCCACCGCCCCTGCCACCCGGCCACGCAAGCGCCGTCTTTGCCGGCGGCTGCTTTTGGTGCATGCAGCCCCCCTTCGACGAAACCGCTGGCGTCCTGGCCACCTACGCCGGCTATTGCGGCGGGCACCTGCCCAACCCCAGCTACGAGCAGGTCTGCGCCGGCGGCAGCGGCCACCTGGAATCGGTCTTGGTGATCTACGACCCCCAGCGGGTCAGCTATGCCGAACTGATTGAGGTCTTTTGGCGCAGCATCGACCCCACCCAAGGAGATGGCCAATTCGCCGATCGCGCCGGCCATTACCTCAGCGCCATCTTCGTCGCCGACGATGAACAGCGCCAAATCGCCGAAGCCGCCAAGGCCACCCTCGCTGAAAGCGGCATCTTTAACCGGCCCATTGCCACGCAAATCCTTGCCGCCGCGCCCTTTTACCTGGCCGAGGACTACCACCAGCACTATTACCGCAAGCAGGTAGCCCACTACCAAGCCTATAAAGAGGGCAGCGGCCGCGGCCCCTTCCTACGCCGGGTGTGGAGCAAGGTGTAGGGGTAAAGTGTAGGGGTAAATGCCCGCAGCCATCCAAGGTGTGGAGGGGCACAAGAGCAAGGGGGACAAGCCGAGAATAGACGGTTCTCCCTTGTTTATGGCGGGGGAGGATGGGCTCCACGACCAAGGTTAAGGCATGAGGCTTGAGGCTGCCACTTAGCTAATTAAAGCCTTACTGCGCGTATTGCCGATATTAAAGCGGTGCAATCGCGTTCTCCAACTGCCAAATACCATATGTGCATCCACCAGGTTGCCTGTTGGTTATGGTTCTTGATGGTTGTGGAATCCCCACCACAAACAGCGAGAAACCTAGGTTTCATACGCTCACTGATGAAGCCAAGCTTGCATGCTGGACTAGCACTTTACTATGCAGCAAATCGTCGATCGCCATCTGGCTTTATGGCCTTGATGTTTTACTGCAATCATTTTGAGGTGAGGAGCACCGATTATGGCCCGCATGCGCATGAATCGAAGACATGGAGGCCGCAGTCGGCCAATGTCGCCAGCCTCACGATTCTTCTTTCAACGCCTCTTCCCCCTGCCATTTATTCTCATTGGTTTGGGGGTTCTCGTTTTCGGGATTAATAGCCTGCGCTTGGCCATCGCCAGCAGTGACTGGCCGAGCGTTGAAGGGGTGGTGGTCAGCTCAGAGGTGGTCAGCAGCCGCGATAGCGATGGCAATACCACCTATCGTCCCAATGTGGTCTACGAATACGAGGTCGATGGCGCCAATTTCGTCGGCGACCGTCTGGCCTTTGGTGGCTCGGTGGGCACCAGCGGCGGCGGCAGCGCCCGCAGCGTGGTCCAGCGTTACCCGGTTGGCAAGGTCATCGACGTTCACTATCGCCCAGGACACCCGCAAACGGCGGTATTGGAGCCGGGCTTAGGCTTCGCGCCCTTTTTCCTCATCGGCTTTGGCTTCATTTTCTTCAGTGTCGGCCTAGCTGCGTTCTTGTTCATGCCCAGAATGATAGCCATGCAAGAAGACCGAAGCGATCTATCTCATGTCGACCAAGTCAGCGATAAAGCCTCTGATCCAAAGGCTCCCCCACCGCAGTCAGCCCAGACCAGCCGCCGTCCGGCCCCTCCTCCATCCCGCCTCGATGAGGAGGAAGACAATCCGTTTAGGGACCGCGATTAGATGCCGTAGCACCGCCGGGACTTCACCGCGAAAAGCCTGCGACCAGAGACGAGGAGCGATAAACGTTGATCGACCGCAGGCCATCGCGGCCATCACGGTAATGGCAATAAAGGCAATAAAGGGACACGCACAATGCTATTCGGCTAAGGAAGTGCCCTAAGTCCAAGTTATTACTTGACATGCATCAAATAAAAATTTTTGAT
>REDX01000225.1 GCA_007695355.1 Planctomycetota bacterium | reverse complement strand
TTTAGCGCAAAAAGCGCCCTATTCAGGGCATTTTTGCTGGCCGATCAGGAGATCGGCGATCCCGGGGGCAAGCTTTGAGCCGCCCTGGCGCCCTGCTTGGACTGGCGGTGGCGTCGCTGTCTGGCCGGGCATACTTCCTCGCTATGGATATGATTATCGGATTGTTGATTGGGGTGCTACTGGGCGGGCTGCTTGGCATCGTGATTATGCTGCTGCGACATCAGGCCCGCGACCGTCAGCTGCGCGACCAGGTGTCGACGGCCCAGGCCCGCTTGCAGGCGATTGAAGAGCGCTCACGGGCCGATGCCGAGGCCATTGCCAATCTGCAGGAGCGCTTGAATAAAAGCCAGGAAGCCTTGGCCGCCTTGGATCGCGAGCACGCCCGCAGCGAACAGGCCTTTAGCGATGCCAAGCGCCAGCACGCCGAGCAGCAGGCCCTGCTTTTGGAGGCCCGCACGAGTCTCACCGAGCAGTTTAAGGTGCTGTCGACGGAGGTCCTGCGGGCCAACTCGCAGCAGCTGGCGGAACAGCAGGGGGAGCGCCTTAAACATCTTCTGGCGCCCTTCGATACCCGGCTCAAGGCCTTTCAGGATCAGGTGCGTCAGGCCTATGAGAGCGAGGTGCGCGAGCGGGTGTCGCTCAAAGAAGAGCTCAAGCGTATTGCCGAACAGGGCGAGCGCATGACCCGCGAGGCCGATGGACTGGCGCGGGCGCTTAAGGGCGAGGCGAAGACCCGCGGCGATTGGGGCGAGGTGATTTTAGAGCGCATCCTCGAACAGTCGGGGCTGCGACGGGATGCCGAATACCGAGTTCAGGCGACCCACCACGATGAAGAACATCGACGCTTCCAGCCCGACGTGATTATCGATCTTCCGGACGGCAAGCATTTAGTCATCGATAGTAAATTGCCGCTTTTGTCCTGGATGAAGGTCTGCGAGGCCGAGGACGAGGCGACGCAGCTGCTTGCCATCGCCGAATTGCGGCAGGCCACCCGCACCCACATTCGCGGCCTCAGCACCAAGGCCTACGAACAGCTGGCGGGCATTAATAGCGTCGACTTTGTGCTCTGCTTTATCCCCATCGAGGCCGCCTTCGCCTGCGTCGTCAATGCCGATCACGATCTCTACCGCGAGGCCATGGAGCGCAATGTTATCCTGGTCTCGCCAACCACCCTGCTGGCGACCATGCGCACGGTGGCCCTGACTTGGCGCTCCGAACGACAAGAACGCAATGCTCTGCGCATCGCCCAGGAAGCCGGTCGGCTCTACGATGGGATGGTGGGCTTTGTCGAGGCCATGGACGGTCTTGGCCAGCGCCTCGATCAGGCGGCGAGCAGTTATCAATTGGCCCGCAAGCGTCTGGTCGATGGCCGCGGTAATATTATCCGCCGCGCCGAACAAATCCGTCACCTCGGCGCCCGCGCCGCCAAGCGTCTGGGCAACGATCTTATCGAAGAGGCTCGTGTCGACGAAGGCGATGAAGATGTCGAAACCCTAGAGCTCGAAACATAAGCGAGCGGGGGAGGCTTTTGGCACGGGCGAGGAGCGAGGATTGTCAGACGCTGCCCAACCTGTGCCCTTTTGCTGGGCTTACCGACTAATGGCTGTGCTTGCGGGCTTCGGCGGCGGCGGCGAAATCTTCGGCGACCTGAGCCAGGGATTGCGCGGCACCTTTGTAGTCGTCAATCGCACCGCCGAAGGGATCGGGAATCCCCTCTTCTTCGCCAGCAACGACAATGCGCTCGGCGTCAACGCCGAGGCTGCGCAGGAGGGCGGCGTGGCGGTCGGACATGGTAATGAAGAGTTGCACTCGGGGCAGGTCAAGGTGGCTAATGTGTCGCGAGCGATGGTCGCTGAGGTCAATGCCATAGTCGCTCATGCAGGTGATGGCATGGGCGCTGGCTGGATCGCCGTCGCTGGCAGCAACCCCCGCCGAGACGACGCTAAAATCCACAAGGCCGCGCTCGTTAAGGGCGCGGTGGAGAAGCCGTTCCAGCATCGGGCTGCGGCAGGTGTTTCCGGTACAGACGGCGGCGATTAACACGGTGGGCGGGACTCCATACGTTTGCCTATATCCTTGCGGTAATGCATGCCATCAAAGGTAATCGCTTCGGTAGCGCTATAGACCGTGTGGCGCACCGCGTCGATGTCATTGCCGAGGGCGGTGACATTGAGTACACGGCCCCCATTGGTGACCACGTCATCTTCGCGCAGGGCGGTGCCGGCATGGAAGACCAGCACTTCAGGGCCCAGTTGATCAAGGCCTTTAATCGCACTGCCTTTGGGGTAATCGCCGGGGTAGCCGGGGGCGGTGAGGGTAACGGTAAGGCAGGTGCGGGGGTCCCAGCTCAGATCAAATTCATCTAAGCGGCCTTCAATGCAGGCAAGACAGCAGTCGATGAGGTCTGCCTGGAGACGTGGCATTAGGGCCTGACACTCGGGATCGCCAAAACGGACATTGTATTCGATGACCTTGGGCCCGGAATCGGTGAGCATGAGGCCCATATAGAGGATGCCAACATAGGGCCGGCCTTCCTTGACCAGCCCCGACATGGTGGGCAAAAGAATACGCCTTACCATCTCGTCTTCATCGCGGGTAGAAAGCAGGCCAGGGGCTGGGGAGAAGGCCCCCATGCCGCCGGTATTGGGGCCCTGATCGCCATCAAAAACTTGTTTATGGTCTTGAGCGGCGTCGAGAACAATGGCATTATGGCCATCACAGAACGCAAAGATGCTGATCTCTTCTCCGCGTAAGATATCTTCAATAATGATCTGCCGGCCGGCGGCATCGCCAAAAACCTTATCCACCATCATCGCATCGACAGCGCGGTGGGCGCTGGCCAGGTCTTGGGCAACGGTGACGCCTTTGCCGGCGGCCAGGCCATCGCATTTAATGACGATGGGGGCGCCCACCTCATCGAGGTAGGCGTGGGCCGCTTCGGCATGCATAAAAATTTTAAACGGGGCGGTGGGAATATTGTGACGACGGAGGAATTCCTTCATCGCAACCTTGCTACCCTCTAGTTCTGCGGCGGCTTTACTGGGTCCCCAGCAGGCAAGCTTGCGACTGGTAAAGGTGTCAACAATACCGGCCACCAAAGGAATTTCTGGGCCAACGATGGTGAGATCAATGCCTTCGCTGGCGGCAAAGTCGGCCAGCGCGGCAATATTATCGGCGGCAATGGGGACATTGGTGCCAATGCTGGCGGTGCCGGGATTGCCGGGGGCGATAAAGATTTTGCTGGCTTTGGGGCTTTGTGCAACTTTCCAGGCGAGGGCGTGTTCGCGCCCGCCGCTACCGACAATGAGTACCTTCACGTGACGATTTCCTTGGCAGAGGGGGGATACAAAGGTGGGCGTTAGCTTTGACCGATAAAGGCGCAGAGCTCTTCCGGGGAGGCGGATTTACCGATAAAAAATTGTCCAAATTCAGCAAAGCGAGCGCTGACCGGATCAAAGCGCATTTCATAGACCAGTTTCTTGAACACCAATGGATCGTCGCTGTGTAGATCAACCCCCCACTCCCAATCATCTAGGCCGGTAGAGCCGCTGATAATTTGCGTGACGCTTTGGTGAAATTTATGGCCCAGTCGGCCGTGTCCGCGCATGAGTTGACGCCGTTCATCTTGGCTGAGGAGATACCAATTGTCGTGTTCGCCGCGGCGCTTGGACATGGGATAAAAGCAGACATAGCCACGATCCGGTAGTGAGCGGAAGCAGCGGGCCTCTAATTGTTGGGTTTGCTTGGCGAGTTCTTCTTGGTAGGCCTCGGCGTATGTGGGCGCATCGCTGGTCAGGCCCTGTTTGGCGAGCATGCGATGGGCCATGGCCGTGGCTTCGTAAAGGCTGACTTCAATAATCGAGAGGTAGCCATAGCTGGGGATAAAAAGATCAGCGATGTCGCAGGCCATGAGATCACGGCGCACCGCATTCAGGGCAGCGGGTGTCGGCCGGTAGTGAATGAACATAATCTCGGCCTTTTGGCCACTGACGATGAAAGCTCCGCTGTCACCACGCTCAGAGCCCCTGGCTGAGATTAACCAGTCGCGCAGGCCGGAAAGCATCTCCCGGCGTTGCTCCATATCCAGACGACGCCACGCTTTCCAATCGAAGCGGTAGCAATCGTGGAGAACATACCAGCCCTCCATGGTTTCGGGGGCGGAAGAAATCTCGGCTGCGCTGTGCTCGCTCATAAGTCAAACTGTGTCTGCGCCTGGGCGCTGTAAACCACCAGTCGCATGGCGGGGGCAGGGCGGCTAAAAGCATGCCCAGCGAAGCTGGCATTCCTATTTCAGACAAGCTTTGCGCCGCCCTGATGGCGGGGGACCGATGGGCGCTGAGCAAGGTCTATCGATTCAGGTTTATCCTCCGTCGCCGGGCGGATCCCCGGCTGATGCTGAAATGATGCCTAGTTCCTGGGCCTGCGCCCACAGCAGCCCATCCGCCTGCGAGTCGAGGAGGCTCTGGGCCTCGTCGAGACGGCCCTGACTCCAGAGGGCGACGAGAAGATTGCGGCGGAAGCGGCTCCAGCCGAGGCGGCGCTGAGCGCGACCGGCAAAGTAAGCGTCGAAGGTATCGGCTCGCAACTGTAGCAGATGTGGCTCGTGATCCCGGCCCTCGAGGCGCTGGTCACCGGCAGGTGGGGCAAAGCGGTTCCAAGGGCAGACTTCTTGGCAGATATCGCAGCCATACCACCAACCGCCAAAGTGTTCGGCTAGGTGGCGCGGGATGACCCCCTGATGTTCAATGGTGAGATAGGAGATGCAGCGAGTGGAGATAACCCGGCGACCCACCAAGGCGCCAGTGGGGCAGGCCTGGTGACAGGCCTGGCAGCGGCCGCAGCGATCGCTATCGCCGCCGCCGAGGCGGATCTCCAGGGCTGCGCTAGTCAGCAGAACGCCAATGAATCGGTAACTGCCACGTCGCGGATCAATAATCAAGCCATTGCGACCAAGCCAGCCAATTCCGGCGAGTTCGGCGAGACTGCGCTCGTTGAGGGGGGCAGAGTCGACGCAGGCGCGGGTGCTGGCCCCCGGCTGCGCTAGCTCGATCTCGCGGCCGATGCTGGCTAGGCGGCGGCGAAAGATGCCATGATAATCCTTGCCCGCGGCGTAACGGGCGCCGCGCAATCCCCCTGGCAAATCTTCTTGGGCCGGCTCGCGCTGGTAGGCAAGGGCGGCCACGAGGGCATGGCTGGCCCCGGGCAGGAGACGCTGGGGCTCCCGGCGCAGGTCTCGCTGGCTCATGAGCCAAGTCATATCCCCCACGCCATCGCTGATGGTTTGTTCCAGGCCGCGGGGGTCCATCGACGTCGGCAGGGCGATGGTAGCGACGGCATCTAGGCCCTGAGCGCTGGCCAGGTTTTGCAGGGTACTAAAAGGAATAGGGGACTGCGCTGCGCTCATGTTATCCCCATGCCCCGCACAGTCCCCATTCGTCATCCAGTTCGCGGGCCCGCCGCGAGCGTCCGCGGCCACCACTGCGCCCGAGCCGGGCTAGGCATTCGCTTAAGGATTCCGGCCGCCCCATGGCCCAAGAACGTTCGATGGCTTGACGATAGCGCATAAGCTGTTCATCCTCCATTTGGCTGACGCAGGTATCCAAGAGCTCTTGCTCTAATCCTGGTGGTGGCGGACGAATTCCCATGGGGGTGGTATCTCGTGGCAGGACGGTCCCGTCGGGCATCACGCTGAGGGGTGGTGGTGCCAAATGCGGTTGTCCAGGGATGGCTGACTGGCCGTGCTGATGCTGGCTACTGCCGAGGCAGCCTTGGGCATTCTCGGTATACTCAAGGGCGGTAATGGCGGCGATGAGGGCGCTGTCATCACAAAGCAGGCAGGAGGTAAAGCGGGGGGCCCACCAGGTGCCTGGTCCGCCGGTGTGTCGCCGCAGCCGTTTGGCAAGGCTGGAGAGTAAGGTTTGCATAAGGCCGCTGAGGGTTACCAGCCGGGCTTGGAGGGATTCAGGGCGCGGTGTGGATTTGCCGCCAAGGCGCTGCCAGCGTTGGGCGATGAGGCTGCTGTCTTCGTTGCGCCGTACACGGTGACGCAGTACCAGTTGAAAGCCCTCGGCCTGGATTCGCCAAGCGTAAAGATGCGCATCGAAGACCTCGCGCACCAGCTCCAATTGTTCGCCAAGGAGGGCTGCCACTCCCGATTCGGCTAGGCGCGGGAGATCTAGGGCGGTGCGCACGCTCAAATAGTAACAGTGGGGTGGGCCGCAGAGGGCCTGACGGCAAATCGGCATAGGGCATCCTCTTATGAGGATTTTCAGTATTCCTGAATTCAAGTACAGACAATGAATAACTTACTTGACCCCTCCCTGTTTGCGGCGTATATTTCTCATGTCTTTATGGTGCACCTCCTGCACACCTCCTGCACCAGGGTCTTCTGCATCCATCCCCTACATGATGCAGCTGATTCGCCATGCGGCCTTTCCCCGGCTGCACTACACCGATCTGCCCCTGTCCCACCAGCGGAGCCGTTTATGGCCATTCATGCCCTTGCCGTTGTCGATCCTAAAGCAGAGATTCATGAGGATGCAACGGTAGGCCCGTTCTCGGTGGTCGGCGCCGGGGTTACCCTTGGGCCCCATGTGGAACTGCGTAATCATGCAACTGTTTATGGACGCAGTGTCATTGGCGAGGGGACGATCATTTATCCTGGGGCAGTGGTTGGCTCAGATCCCCAAGATCTCAAATTTCGTGGCGAAGACTCCTGTGTGCTGGTCGGCAAGCACTGCCATATCCATGAGTGCGTGACCATTTCCAAGGGCACTGCCGGCGGCGGCATGGAGACGGTGATTGGCGATCATGCTCTGATTATGGCTTACGCCCATATCGCCCATGACTGTCGGCTGGCAGAACGGGTGGTGATCGGTAATAGCGCTCAACTGGCTGGCCATGTGGTGGTCGAACGTAAGGCCATCGTCAGTGGACTGGTTGGGGTTCACCACTTCGTCACCATCGGTGAACTCGCTTTTATCGGCGCGATGTCGGGCGTACGACAGGATGTGCCGCCCTATCTCATGGCCGAAGGGGTGCCAACCGAGCCACGCGGGGTGAATCTGGTAGGTCTGCGTCGCGATGGCTGGTCGGATGAGGATATCCAGGCAGCCAAAGACATGTATCGCCGACTCTATAAGGATCGCGGTGGCCAGCCCTTGGCACGTATTGTCGAAGACATTGAGGCCAGCCCCGCGTCATCACTCAAGCCCGTCCGGCGCCTTTGCGCTTGGATGAAGGATAACCTCGTTCATGCGATTAAGGGGCGCGTGCTTGAGGCTTCCCGTCACTGAGCCGACATCCCTTATCGAATCCATCTTCTGGGACTGCTTGGGCCATAAACATTATACGCGCCTTGAGGGCGGGGCCGCCGAACCGGAGTATTTTCCAGCGGATACGGCTGCCTCTCGGCCAGCTCGCATTGTCTATCGGCAAAACTTTATCGCCTCGGCATTCCATGAGGTAGCCCATTGGTGCATTGCCGGTGCCCAACGCCGTAAACAGGCGGATTTTGGCTATTGGTACGAAGGCGATGGACGAGACCAGCAAGCTCAGGGCCGGTTTTTGCAAGTAGAGGTGCGGCCGCAGGCGGTTGAGTCTTTTTTCCATGCTGCCTGGGGCAGCACATTTCATCCAAGCTTGGATAATCTCCATGGGCCAGCTGGCGATGTTCGGGCCTTTGCCCAGGCGATAGCAGATGAACGCCAGCGTCTTCAACGGCAGTGCCTGCCTCCCCGGGCAGCAATTTTTGCCCAGGCCTTAGCGAATGCACCACAGGGAGACAGCAAACCATAGCGCAACTCAGCACGTAAGGGTACATGTTCTGTACTTTTACCTTTCTGGGAGGTTGGGCCATGTCGGTCAAACAGTCACGACCGCAAACCCTTGGCGCCCTCGATGCGGCGGCCTATCCGGCGCGCAGCGTGCGTGCCGAGATGCGCCGCAATCTGATTGCCCACCTGCGCGCTGGCAGGGCGCTCTTCCCGGGTATCCGCGGCTATGACGACACGGTTCTGCCGGGGGTCATCCACGCCATTCTCGCTCGCCATGATCTGATTCTCCTGGGCCTGCGCGGTCAGGCGAAAACCCGCCTCGCCCGAGGCCTGATTGATTTCCTCGATCCCCTGCTGCCGGTTATCGCCGGCCTGCCCCTGCGCGAGCATCCTTTGGCCCCGCTGAGTCCTGCAGGCAAATCGTTGGTTGCCGAGGCGGGCAAGGACACTCCCATTGAATGGTTAGAGCCTGGACAGCGTTATGGCGAAAAATTGGCGACACCGGATGTTTCCATTGCCGATCTCATCGGCGATATTGATCCGCTCAAAGCTGCCCACCGCGGCCTTGACCTCAGCGATGAGGAAGTCATCCACTACGGCATTATTCCGCGGACGAATCATGGCATTTTCTGCATTAATGAGGTGCCGGATCTGGCGCCGCGGATTCAGGTGGGCCTGCTCAATATCCTCGAAGAACAGGATATTCAGATTCGCGGCTTCCCCTTACGTCTGCCCCTGGATGTGATGATGGTCTTTACTGCCAATCCTGAAGACTACACCAATCGTGGTTCGATTATCACTCCGCTGAAAGATCGTATTGCCAGTCAAGTTCTGACCCACTACCCCAGCGACATCCAGCAAGCGGCGGCCATTACCGCCGACCAGTCCTGGCTTGATCGCGGTGAGGATTTGCCCCAAGTTCAAATCACCCCCTTATTTGCTGAAATAATCGAAGGCATCGCCTTCGCCGGACGCCGCAGCGAATATGTTGACCAGCGATCGGGGGTAAGCGCCCGTCTCTCGATTGCTGCCCGGGAATTGTTGGCCTCTCAGGTCGAACGTCGCCTCATGCTCTGCGAAGGGGCGGCACCGCGGGCCCGCATTGTCGATACTCTGCAATTGGTTCCGGCGATAACTGGTAAGGTAGAGTTGGTTTACGAGGGTGAACAAGAGGGCTCGGTAAAAGTTGCTAGGCATCTGATCGGCGAAAGTCTCAAGGCGGCCTTTGATCGTCGCTTTCCAGCCCCCCTCGAACATCGCCGGGGCGCCGCTGACGAGGAGCACGGCCCCTACAGTCCCATTCTGCGCTGGTTTGCCGAAGGCCGCAGTTTAGAGCTCAGCGATCACAGCGATGAACGCGGTCACGAATTGGCCCTGCACGCGGTGGATGGCCTGGGGGCTCTGGTCGCCCAATATCATCCCGACGTCGATCCGGTGAGCGCCGTAGAGCTTATGGAATTGGCGATCGAAGGCCTTGCCCAGTATTCCCTTTTAGCCAAGGAAGACAGTGCCTATGGCGCGCAGTATGTGGACATGCTGTCAAATATGATGCAGGATATATCGGGTCGCTGAGGGGGATCTTATGCAGGTCAGCTATTTTGATATCTCCCGCCGTCCACCCGATCTGCAGCAGCGCATGGATCTCTTCGAGCGCCTTTTTGCCCAGCTCCTCATCCACACCGATGGCGATGCCGATGAGGCCCTGGAGGTGCTTCAACAATTAGGGGATCGTCATCGGCTCTTTGATGAATCCTTGGACTTTGCCTCGGTGGTCGATGCCTTTGAGCGGCACAAATTGGTGATGGTAACTCCCGATGGCCATCAGCTCAGCGCTAAGGGTGAGGGTTTTGTGCGGCGCAGTACCCTTGAGCAGATCTTCTCTGGACTCAAAGGTGGCCTCGGCGGTTCACACCGTACCCCGCGCCAGGGCGCCGGCAGCGAGCGTCTGGAAGAAACCCGGCCCTGGGCCTTTGGCGATGAACTCCATGCCATCGACTTTCAGCGCTCTTACCTCAATGCCCTGCGTCGTGATGGCAGCGATTTGCGCCTGCAGGAAGAAGATCTCGAAGTATTCGAGTCTCAGCATGATACCTCTATGGCCACTGCCTTGCTGCTCGACATTTCGCACTCCATGATTCTTTACGGCGAAGATCGCATTACCCCAGCCAAGCGCGTCGCCCTGGCCTTGGCGGAACTCATTCGCACCCGCTATCCCAAAGATGCCTTACATATTATTCTCTTTGGCGATGTGGCGACGGAAATCACCTTGCAGCAATTGACCTATGCCGGGGTAGGGCCTTACCATACGAATACCCATATGGCCCTGCAGATGGCGCGGCGCATCCTTTCGCGCAAGCGCCAAGCGAATAAGCAAATTTTCATGATTACCGACGGTAAGCCCACCGCCCTCTGTCGTGGCTCGGATCAACTCTATATCAATAGTTCGGGCTTTGATCGGGAGATTATTAATCGCACCTTAAGCGAAGCTGCCGAATGCCGCCGCCACCGCATCCCAATTACCACCTGTATGATCGCCCGCGATCCCTATCTGGTGCGCTTTGTCGAAGATTTGACCCGCATCAATCAAGGCCGGGCCTTCTATGCCGGGGTCGATGGCCTAGAGGAAGCCGTCTTCGTTGATTTTGTCGCTCAGCGCCGCCGCCGCGGCCGCAAGCGCAAACGCGCCTCCTCAAGCCCCTAGAAAAGCATTGATCCTAGAAAACGCAGTTGGGGTGACGAAGTCGCCCCAACTGCGTTTTGAGGAACGACTTGTATCAAAATAGACATTCACCCAAAAGGTGATCTTTAAAAATCGCAGTAGTGCCCCATATTCGAGGCGCCGACGACGATGTTTGACTTCAGTAAATGAGGAGGAGGCAACGAAGAAGATGGGGTGCTACTGCGGTTTTTAG
>REDX01000091.1 GCA_007695355.1 Planctomycetota bacterium | reverse complement strand
GCACTTGGGGCTTTGCCGGAGCCAGAAGCCACCCACAGATTTGGCTGAGGAGGCCAAAAAGAGAGCTTGTTTTCGACGGAACTATAGCCACCTCTATAAGCCACCTCTATAAACTCAGCAAATAAGGCGGACTTGCTTCGTAAGTCCATTATTATCAATGCCGAGCTGGGGCTTGGCGTTCCCAGGGGTGATTTTACGGAGACGACCCTAGGTATTTTTTAAAACAGACATTTGTGTATGCTCAGGGTTGAAGAGATTGCCTTAGGTCTAACTTGTATGGGCTGATGCAGCACCACCCTTGGCCCCTATGACCCCTGCTTGGCATCGTTGGCTGCTGACGCTTTTCTTGCTGATTTGTGTCACTCTATTTCAAGGGTGTGCTTTTCTGCTGGCGCGAGCCATTATGGATCCCTCTGGTCTTGCTACGGAAGTTGGCACCGCAGTAGCCGAAGATACAGCTCGTTCGATAGTTTCGCCGCGTGAAGTTCGATCGCTTATGGAAGTCGATCGAAGCATTAATCGATTGGATCAGGCCATTGCCAGCGATCAAAACATGCAAGGTGCAGACCTCCAGGCCCTACGCCAACATGTCGAGGAGAGCAAGCATTTGGCGGCAGAACGTTCCATGGAGCAGGGACAGTTTGACGGGCAGAGTGGGAGAGGTCCGCAGATGACCATGCCCAAGCGGCGGCAGCCGCCAACCCGTCGCCTTGGTGATCCCGGCTTTGATCACGGGCACGTACGCTGGCAAACCTATCAGCGCCTACCGCCACCGGAAATGGCCAGCGCCCGAAACAGTGCCCTACGGCGTCTGCCCCCCAGTTTGCGATTTACCGGGGTACGCGAGCACGATATGGTGCTGCGGCCCACCCCCATCGGTAATCCTACGCAGCAAGTTCAAGCTGTGTATGGCCTTGATATCGCTACCGGAAAGATGCATCGCCACAGCCATTAGGCTTCGTCCTCGCTGTCCGCTACCGCTGCACCGGCGGCGCTGAAGAGCTGGTCTACCTGCTCTTGCAGCAGTTCTTCCTCTGCTGGTACCATCTGCGGATCGCGCAAGCGCAGGACCTGCTTACCCTGGGCCACCTTGGTTTGCACCACAAGACAGTCACCCTGCCCATCCGCACCCTTTTCGAGATCGACAAAGCGTAAAAAGCGCAGACGCACCAAGAGCCAGGCAAGCAGCCAGGCGAGGCAGGCGCGGGGGCGTTCTTGGCTGCGGGCGCAGTCCTTGAAGATGGTAAAGAGAATATCCGGCGAGAGCAGGCGCGGGCCTTGTTCAACCAGGGCTGCAGGCCGCTGCTGGCGCCACCAGCTAATTGCCTGTTCTGCCAGCGCTGGATCCCAGTGCGGGGCAAGAATATCGAGACGTTGAAATTGCCCATCCTGCCAGCGCAGGAGGGAATAAAAAACTTCGCCCGGCGGGATAGGCTCACCGCAGACGGTGCAGACGAGATGGGGGCGAGCGACGAGATGTTCCCAATCTACCATGCTTAGGGCTCACCTTTAGCCAGGGCGAGGGAGCGATCACGGGCCGCTACCATGGCCGACTGGACGAGTTCGCTTAGCTGGCCCTGATCAAAGACCGCAAGGGCGGCGGCGGTGGTGCCACCGGGGCTGGTCACCTGATCGCGCAGTTTACCAGCGACAAAGCTCCTCTCCTCTCGGCAGCGCTGCTGCAGATAAGCGGCGGAGCCACTGAGAGTTGTCGTCACCAGGCTTTGTGCTGTTGTCGCTTCAAGGCCCAGACCCAAGGCGGCCTCATACATGGCCTCGGCAAAGCGGAAGAGATAGGCCGGGCCACTGCCGCTGACCGCGGTGAGGGCATCCATCTGCGCCTCGGCAATAATTACCACCTCGGCGCCGGGGCGGAACAGAGCCGCCGCCTGCTCGAGGTCGGCGGCCTGGCAGCGCTCATCTCCGGCCAGGCCCACCATTCCCTGGCCAATGGCCATGGGCGTATTGGGCATGGCGCGAATGAGGCGGCCGACCTGGGGCAGCCACTGGCTGAGGGTGGCCAAGGGAATCCCGGCGAGAATGGAAATGAGGCTGTGGCGCTGATTGAGATGGGGGGCCAATTGGCGGCAAACTTCGGCACCAACCTGGGGTTTCACCGCCAGAATAACCACTTCCGCCGCCGCCAGGGCCGCCGGATCGGCCTCGACGCGGACGCCTGGCTGATCAGCAAAGCGCATCCGCACCGCCGGTGAGGGATCAATAATGGTAATCGCCGGCGCCGGACTTTCGCCAAGCAGGCCCATAACCATGGCCGCGCCCATATTACCACCACCGACAAAGGCTACCGCAGGAAGGGAAACAGAAGTACGCATGGCGACATGGTTAGCGGATGAGCGTCTAGGCAAGGGGCTGGGCGCTTCTGGGTGACGCAAAGCTTGTCCTTGGGACCACCTATCTCCAGATCAGCCAGAAAAAAATCCCGAAAGGGGTGTTTTGCGCCAAAAGCATGCCATGCGAAGCGGGCATTCCTTTTCCAAACAAGCTTTACCTTGGTTTTGCGCGCTACATGCGACTTATCAAATCCATGATGCTAACAGCGATAAGCCATATGGAAAACAGGGTGAGGGCGAGGCAGCCCACCCACAGAATAAACCAAGCGCACCATGCCGCGCAGGTGGGTAAGGCCCAGATAAGCTTACTTTCGTGGCGATAGTACCACAGCGGATAAGCCCGCAGCCAAACGCTAAAGGGGAAGAGTACCCACCAGCAGCTGCCAATGAGGACCAGGGCGCAGAGCATAATCAAAAAGGTAAATAGAAGACGGTTGCCATCCATGCTAAACTCAATGTGACCAAAACTCCAACCAGCAAAAACACCTATGAAAATAATGAGGGGAAGGGCATTGGCCAAAGCCATGATTTTTAACTTATGTTTAAGATCAAGTTCAAGTAAGGGTGGCCGGGAACCATCGCTGCCGTAGGGGCGCAGATCATCAACTGGCCGTAGATTGCGGCGGGTGGTTGGGCGCTTCTTGCCATTTCCATCATCTATGTTGCCTGTGCGCCTAGTTGGCATGCCTATCCTCTCGTGTTTCAGCCCTTGGCTGTGCAGCAGCTTCGACTATGCTTATCTGTGGTCATCTTCAATGGTGAGCCAAGAAGCGGTCCGACGGCATCGTAAAATTTATTTGATAGAGGTAAAAGTCGTTGCCAGGGGCATCGATCAAGGCCTCAGGAGCACAACTATGAGTAACCAACCCTTTGACGATCTCAAGGATGCGGCAGATTCGATGCGGCACGCAGCCGAGAGTATGGCTGAAAAGATGTTTGGCCGGGATACCCAGCAGCACCTGCGCGAGGCGGCGCGCCATGTCCTACGGGCGGCCCGTTCGGCCATCGATCAGGCCGAGGAAAGCCTGGATGCCGCCATGCGCTCTCGCCAGGGGACAGGATCTCCAGGGCCCGAAACACCAGAGCAAACCGGCTCTGAATCAAACAAGTGTTCCGACGTGTAAAATTCCTAAGGGTTTCGGCGTGCTACAGAAACGCCTCGCCGCAAAGGGCGTAGAGGTTTGGGTTGGATACGTGGATACCCAATCCGCTGTACCGCCCCCTGCAAGAGTTGGCTCAAGGCATCACTCGCCGCGGCTCAAAGCTTGCCCCCGGGATCGCCGATCTCCAGATAGGCCAGCAAAAATGCCCTGTATAGGGCGCTTTTTGCGCTAAAAGCATCCACCGCGAAGCGGGGATTCCTCACCCAAGGTAAGCTTTGAGCCGTCCTGAGGCATCACTCGCCGCCCTTGAGTGGCCGTGATCTTGGCTCAGGCTGCTGCCATGCTGAAGCCCTTGGCCAACGGCCTGCACATCCTTGGCGTCTGCTGGGCCCTCTTTGTTATGGTGCTCAAACGTCGTTTGCAGTATCGAGGGGATTTGCTGGTGCAGTCCTGTGACGAGCTGCTGCGCGGAGTGGTGGGCCTGGTCATGCTCCAGGTCTATGTCGCGCGCACCCAGGAGGTGGGCGGCTGGAGTAGCGCCGAACTGCTGTTCATCTTCGGTTTTGCCATGGTGCCCCTCAGCCTCTTTCACTGCTTTTGCGGCAATATCTACCAGCTTTCCGGCCACTATCTGATCCAAGGGAATTTCGATCGGGTGTTGCTGCGGCCGATGTCCTCTTTTCTCCAGATTTGCAGCGATCGCATATCCATCGAGGACCTTTCCGGCTGCCTATTGGGGGCGGCGGTGATGATTTATGCCATGCACTCTGGCGCCATTGATGAGATCAGCCTGCTTGGCCTATTGGCCTTCTGCGGCCTGATCCTTAGCTCCTTTCTCATTGTGGTTAGCGTATTTATGCTCTTTGCGGCGCTTAGCTTTTGGTTTGAAGATCGGGTTGGCATGGTGCCCCCGGTCTATAATCTCATGGAATTTGGCCGCTGGCCGGTGGGCATCTTTCACTGGGGCGTGCAGGCCCTGATTACCTTCCTCATCCCCTTCTCCTTTACCGCCTTTTACCCCGCCAGTCTCTTTGTCAGCGGCCCAGAAAGCGCAACTCCGGCGACGCACATTGCCTGGGCCACCCCCCTGGTGGCCGTATTAGCCCTTACCATTGCGGTAACGGTATGGCGTCAGGGAGTTAAGCGCTATCACAGCACCGGCAATTAAGGCTGGCGAGAAAAAATACCTGAACCAAAGCAGAACCAGCTGCGTTCATCAAAGATGGTCCTCTTTGGCGGAAGGTTCACCCCTGGGCTCAGCATTAGGTGCAACCTTGTCGCTTGCCGACGAGAGTCATACTTGGTGTCTACTTGAGACGCCACGGATTACCGTAGAGGTCACGGCCGCGGGCCGCCTAACTGCCACCTGGGGGCAAGGAGATGCTATGTCAGCACGCAAGGATCAGGACCCGAGACGTCCGACGCGCGGCCCCCGGGGCGGCTTCGGCTGGTTCATTATTTTATTGGTTGGTGGCGGTATCCTTGCCGTTTTCATATGGGCCCCCCAGCTGCCACAGCAGCTCCTGGGCGGTGCTGCTCAGCCGCGTAACCTCGGCGACGAACCCCTAGCCACCCGCGATCAGGATTCCGCCATTGGCTCGCGGGCGGTGAATATCGAAGCTCGCAGCCTCGCTGATGATGTCACCGGCCTGGCCCGCCGGCCGATTGATGAGGCCCCCGAAAGCGCGGCGCCGGTCATCGAGACCCCCGAGGTGCCGCAGTTCCGCGATGCTGCCCGTGGCATCTCCCTGCTGGAACGGGCGGAAACCGCCTACGCCAGCTACCAATGGGATGAAGCCCGGCGCTTAGCCAATAGTATGCGTGGCCTTGATATCCCCCCTGCCGAGCGCCTGCGCGCTGAAGATATTATCGCCGGGACGCAGCGCTTGGCGGAACTGTTCCAGGTCTTGGGCACCCGCGATGAATTGGTGCGCAACCTCGAAACCCATCCTTCCCTAGTGGAGTTGGATATGCGCGGGCGCGCCAGCCGCGGCCTGCCGGTGAATGATATGTCCAGCCGCACCCCCATTGAAACCGATGATCCCGTTGCCTTTGTTCGTCAGCGCCTTAACAGCGCCGGTGAAGTGGTAATCCTCTTCGAAAACAATATCGCTTCGGTGGTCCGCGCCGACACCGTCACTGAGGTTCGCCCGGCCGGGGTCGATCGGGTGATTAGCGAGCGCCGGCAACTGATGGAGCAGCGGGTTGCCGAATTCGAGCAGGATATGGAACTGCGCAACGATCCCATGGCCTGGTACGAGGCGGCTAAGTTTGCCTTCCGCAATCGCATCGATGACCGGGTGGTGGAAATGCTTGACCGCGCCCTGCTCTTGGCCCCCGATTTGGGGCAGGTAATCCGCGAAGACGCGGCTCAGGACTGGTTTACCCGCATGGTAATGGCAATCGAAGGTGGCAACCGCCAGGCCGCCACCGGCTTTATGCGGCAGATCCAAAACTACCAGGACACCCTCATTTACGCCCAGGCCCGTGCCTACTACGATGGAAACCTAGATCAACTTCGCCAAGCTCGCGAAGAAGCCCTGGCCCAGCGTCGGGCGCAACAGGAATCCGCTCGCGAGCGCCGCCTCGAGCGTGCTCAGGTTACTGGTGACGAACAGGCGGTTGAACAGATTCAACGCGAAATACGCCAAGTCGAAGAGCGCGACGACCGCATTACCGCCGCCCCCCCGGCCACCGGAGATCTCGCCCGCGCCAATGAATCCTTTGACCGCGGCATGGCCATTTACCAAGAGGCCCAAAGTATGGGTGCAACGCGGGAACGTGACAATAAATACCGCGAAGCCCGTAAGCATTTCCTCGCTGCTTTGGAAATCTATGCAGCCGCGGTAGAACGCGGCGACACCAGCTTAGAGGCCCGCATGACCCAAACCAACCAGCTGCAATACGCCTGTATGAAATACGCCCGCAGCTTCTAAAATTCCGAGAAACCTGGAGGATGGGACCTGAGTCCCATCAGAGAACCTTCGGCAATAGCTTGCCTGCGGCCTGCGATGAGCATCTGGATTGTGAATCGTGCGCATATAGCTTGCCTGCGCCTCACGATTAGTGCTTAGCACGCAAGTTTTCTGGTGGGTTTATAAACCCACCCTCCGTGGCTTCCGCCCTGCGTCTCGCAGAACCGGCGAAGGGCCGTTTAGCGCTGAAAGCGCCGTTCTAATTCTTCCCAACTGAGATCCAAGGTGGTGGGTCGGCCGTGGGGGCAGTGTTCCATGTGCTCGAGGCTGTAGAGCAGGCGCACCAACTCCAGCATCTCCTCCCGGCCCAAACGCTGGCCGGCTTTGACCGCGCTGGTGCAGGCGCGGCGGTGGGCGAGGCGTTCGCGCAGGCGCTCCACCGCCCCCGGCCCCGGTTTTTCTGCGGCTAATTCGGCAAAAAAGCTTTGCCAGCGCACCCGGCGCAGGACCTGGGGATAGGCCCGGAGAAGCAGTTGGCTGGGCCCAAAGATTTCGGCTTCAATACCCACTGCGGCCAAACTTGGCAGATGGGGTTCAACCACCGCCATTTCCGCGGCTTCGAGATCAATGGTTTGGGGAATCAGCAGCTCTTGGCGACCGCCGCGCTCAAATTCCCGCACCGCCGGATCGAGACAGAGGTAGAGGGCCTTTTCGTGGAGGGCGTGCTGATCGATGAGACGAATGCCCTGGTCGGTTTCCACCAGCACATACATATCGCCCACCTGCACCACCTGGCGGATGCCGGGAAGGTCCGGACTGCTGCTGAGTGCGGGGCCCGGCTCTGCCGCTGCCGCCGGCATGCGCGCCACCTCCTCCTGACCAGCCAGCTCTCCCTGACCACCGACCTCGCCCTCGGCCACCCGTCGCGGCGCCGGCCGCTGATCTTCGGCCAATTGCTTGGCCAGGGTGTCGGGCTCCCGGGGCAGGAAGCGCTCCTGAAAGCTGGGCGGCGCTGGCGGGATGCTGGGCGCGGCCGGGCGCACCACCGTCCGCCGCACCCCTGCCCAGGCATCGCCGCCGCCGCCGCCGGGCGGGCCGGCCAGGGCAAAGCCGCCGCGGCTGGCCTCCAGGGCCTTATGCACGCTATCGCGGATGAGGGCGAAGACCTCGCCCTGGCGGCGAAAGCGCACCTCCGCCTTGGTGGGGTGCACATTCACATCCACGAGACTGGGATCGGTATCGAGGAAGAGCAGCACCACCCCGTGCAGCCGAGGCTCTAAAAAGCCGGCAAAGCCCTCGCGGATGGCCGCCACCACCATGCGATCGGCCAGGGGCCGGCCATTGAGGTAGACGAATTGGCGCTTGGTGCTGGGCTTGGCGTGCTGGGGGTGGGCAATAAAGCCAGAGAGCTGGGTGCTTTCGGCCAGGCCCTCCACCTCCAGCAGGCCCTTGGCCAGGCCAGCCCCCAAAACCTCGCCCACCCGCTCGCGCAGGGTTTGCCCCGGCGGCAGATCGAGGCTTACCTGGCCATCGAGGCGCAGGGTAAAGCCCACCTGGGGATGGCCCAGACAGAGCCGGGTGAGGGTATCGCTGACGGCGCCGCCCTCGGCGCGGGCGGTTTTGAGGAATTTCAGCCGGGCCGGCACATTCCAGAAGAGATTGCGCACGCTTACCCGGGTGCCTGGGGCCTGGGCGCAGGGCTCGACCGCCTGCATGCTGCCGCCATCCACGCGCAGGGCGAATCCGCCCGCCCCCGCCGGCGCGGCAGGGGTGCTGGCGAGGGTGAAATCGCTCACCGAAGCGATGGAGGGCAGGGCCTCACCGCGAAAGCCCAGGGTATGGATGCGAAAGAGGTCCTCGGCGCTGCGCAGCTTGGAGGTGGCGTGGCGATCCAGGGCCAGGGCCAAATCATCCCGCCGCATGCCATGCCCATCATCCACCACCTCGATCAATTGCCGACCACCGTCTTCAATCGCCACCTGAATGCGCCTGGCGCCGGCATCCAAACTATTTTCCACCAACTCCTTTACCACCGCCGCCGGCCGCTCTACCACCTCCCCGGCGGCGATTTGGTTCGCTATGCGCTCGTCCAGTTGGCGAATCAGCGGTGGTTCAGCATGGCCCATGGCAGCACCCTAAGCCCAGCCCCCGGGCGACAAGGGAGGGGGGTGAGGCTTGCCCTCTTCGCTCCATAGCCACCATCCCCGCCTGCTTGCCCCCTTCCAGAGTCAGGAGCGCCCATGTCTGCCCAGCGCATCGATATCCAGCCGGTCAAAGGCACCCGCGACTTCTATCCCGAGGACATGCGGCGCCGGCAATGGCTCTTCGAACACTGGCGCCAGATCTCCCGCCGCTTTGGCTTTGAAGAATACGATGCCTGCGTGCTGGAAAATGAAGCCCTCTACATTCGCAAGGCCGGCGATGAAATCACCGGTCAGCTCTACAATTTTGAAGACAAGGGCGGCCGCCGTGTCGCCCTGCGCCCGGAGATGACGCCCACCCTGGCGCGCATGATCCTAGCCAAGGGCGCCAGCCTGCCCCAGCCCCTGCGCTGGTACACCATCGCCCAGTGCTTCCGCTACGAACGCGCCCAGCGCGGCCGCAAGCGCGAGCACTACCAGTGGAATATGGATATTGTCGGTCTCGCCCATGTCGCCGCCGAGGTGGAATTGATGAGCGCCCAGGCCGCCTTCCTGGAAGCCGTGGGCCTGCAGCCCGAAAGCATCGCCTTCAAAGTGTCCCACCGCGGCATTCTCCAGCACCACCTCGCCGGCCTCGGCATCGATGGCGAGCGCTTCGCTGCCGTCTGCGTTATTGTCGACAAGCACGATAAGATTGGCCCCGAGGCCACCGCCACCCTCCTCGCCGAGCAGGGGGTGGATGCCGCTACCGCCACTGCCATTCTCCAGCTCTTAAGCGTGCGCGGCATCGACGCCCTGGCCGAAACGGTGAGCGACGATAACCCCGGCCTGGCCGATCTGCGCGAGCTGCTGAACCTGGCCGAGGCCGCCGGCATTGCCGATCGCATGACCATCGACTGCTCGGTGGTGCGGGGCTTGAGCTACTATACCGGCACGGTATGGGAGTGCTTCGATGCCTCCGGCGAAGTGCCCCGCGCCGTCGCTGGTGGCGGCCGCTATGATGCCCTCCTGCAGCATCTCGGCGGTGAAGCCACTCCGATGGTGGGCTTTGGCTTTGGCGATGTCGTCATCCTCGACCTCCTAGAAGGCCGCGGCCTCCTCCCCGCCGACGACAAGGGCATCGACGAGGTGGTTTACCCCTTAAGCGCTGATGAATTTGCCGCCGCCACCCGCCTCGCCGCCGCCCGCCGCGCTGACGGCCAGCGCGTCTGTGTTGACTATAGCCAGCGTCGATTCAAACACGTCATCGCCCGCGCCGAAGCCGACGGCGCCAGCCGCCTCCTCATCCTCGGCGCCGCCGAAGTCGCCAAAGGCATCTACAAAGAACGCAGCCTCAGCACCCGCGAAGAACGCGAACAACCCCTCCCCTCCTAAACGCCCCCGCAATGCCGTTCTGGTATCCCAAGTAAATAGTTTTCGCTTGTTTAATGGGAAAAGACGGAGTTCTCACGGAGACGCGGAGGCACGAAGGGCTCTGGGTCTTTAACCATATATTGCCACGGATCACCGGGTCTCTCCCTGGATTTCTCCGTGGGCTCAACGGCTCCGTGAGAGAAAATTCCACGAGGCAGCCCGACAACGATACACATACGACGACAGAACGGCATTGAACCCCGCCCGGGACCGCCGAGGGGCCAACTTCGTGCCCTTCGTGCCCTTCGTGAGCTTCGTGGTGACCTATTCTATGGACCACAGACTGCTCAGAGAGCACGGAAGGAAGATCGGTCTATTTCCTGCTTCGTTTGTGCGTTCTGTGTCCTCATGTGATGCCCATGTGCGTCGTATTAATCCCACACGAGACTTGTGTGACACACGGCAGGGGGGGGTGGCGATCGCCTATTGGGGGACACATATTATGGTCCAGGGTGCCAAGCCCATGAGTGACACGAAAAACCAAGCTTTTAGCACAATAGCCCCTGGGCGGTGCCTCCGCCAAATCATCGATGGCGGACAGGCAGGACGGGCATGATGAATTCCCAGCGCCCGTTGACCCCCATCCTCATTATCGCCGGCCTAGTGCTCTCCGGCCTCTCAATGGCCTGGCTACTGCGTGATCAGGGCCCTGCGCCGGCTTCTGAAGTTGCGGACAGCAGCGTGGACGCGGTATCTCCCCAGTCCCCAGCGCCCGTCTCGGCCGCCGATGGCCCCCCGCTACCGGCGGACGCTCGCCCTGCCCTGCGTGCCTTCCTCGATCCCCAGGCCGCGCAGC
>REDX01000233.1 GCA_007695355.1 Planctomycetota bacterium | reverse complement strand
GGTCAAGGATGCCGGAATCAACGAATTTGACCCACAGATTCTGCCGAAGACCCTTATTGGTTTGCCCTCGAAGGGGGCGCAGTCGGACCTCACCTATTTGGCCGCGAATATTGGCGCCTTTATGGCCATTGCGGTGGTGGCTCTGGTGCTGATTCCGGCCTACTACCGGCAGCGGGTGACCACCGTCTATGGTCTCCTTGGCCAGCGTTATGGCGCTGCTGCCGCTTGGACCGGTGGCGCTGCCTTTCTTCTTGGCCGATTGCTGGGTAGCGGCGCGCGGCTCTTTATCGCCGGTGGCGCGGTGGCCTTTTTGCTCAGCCCCTCCATTGAAAGTTCTATGCCATTGATGGTGGGGGCGATTGTGGTCATGGTGCTCTTGGCCCTGCTCTTGATGGCGGTGGGCGGCATGCGCTCGGTGATTTGGACCGATGTCTGCCAAGCTGGTATTTTTATTCTCGCGGCGGTGGTGGTGATTGGCGTGCTGCTTTGGCGCATCCCCTTGGAAACGGCGGAAATCTTCCATCACCTGCATCGCCCCGGCGAGGGGGAGCCCTCGAAATTGCGGGTCTTTGATCCCGGCTTCACCACCCTCGATCCCACGGCCTCATATAGTTTGCTGGCGATTATTTTGGGTTTATCGCTGATTAATCTCGGCGCCTACGGCACCGACCAGGATATGACCCAGCGTCTCTTGACCTGCCGCGATGCCAAGTCCGGGGCGCGCTCGGCGGTCATGGCGGTGCTCTTGGCGATTCCGGTGACCACGCTGTTTATGGCGGTGGGCATGCTGCTGTGGATTTTTTACGATCGCCCGGATCTCATGGGCAGCGCCGGCCCGGATTACGATCCGTCAGGCAATCAATTCATCTTTGCCGTGTTTATCGCCCGCGAATTACCCATGGGTTTGGCTGGCTTGCTGGCGGCGGGCCTGGTGGCGGCGGCGGTGTCGGGGCTAACCTCGGAAATCAATGCCATGGGTGCCACCGCCATGAGCGACTGCTATCGGCCCCTGGTGCGCGGGCGCAGCCCGGAGCACTATCGCCTAGTCCTGCGCCTCTGCGTGCTGGCGGCGGGAATCGGCTTGGCGGCAACGGCGGTGATCTGCATTCAGTGGCAGCGCATGGAGGCGGGCGACCTCATCGACTTTGCCCTGGGGGTGATGACCTTCTGCTATTCCGGCTTGGTGGCGGTGTTTGTGTGCGCCGTCGCCCTGCCCGGCCGCGGCACCAATGGCAGCGCGGTGGCCGCCATTCTTACCGGCTTTGTGGCGGTCTGCCTGATGCGCTTTGTGCCGCTCAATTACCTGGGCCTGGTCAGCGGGCCAGAGCCAGTGCTGATGAGCGCCGGCCTCGCCTTCCCCTATCAAATGGCGGTGGCCACCGGCCTTGCCATGCTGGTGTGCATGGCCCGCCCGGCCCGCCATCGTCTGCAGGTCCCCGCCGATGCAGCCTGAGCTGCTCTTATGGCCCTCACCCCAGCGCCTGCGCTGGCTTAACGGTCCGGCCTTTTCGCCCCACGGGGTGCAGGCCGAAGCCTCCGTGCGGCCCACCCTGTCTGTCGATGCTTATGAATTGCATTGGGAAGATGGGCGCCTGCACTATTGCGCCCGCGATCAACGGGGCCTGGATAATGCCCACGCCACCTGGCTGCAGATCTGCGAGCGCTGTGGCCCCAACGATCTGCTCGACCCGCTTGATATTCTCGATGCTCCCTGGTTTACCCTGCGTGGGGTGATGCTCGATATCAGCCGCTGTCGCATTCCCACGCGCGAGGAATTGCGGCGCATCGTTGCCGCGGTGGCCGCCCTCAAGGGCAATCATCTGCAATTGTATGTGGAACACAGCGTCGCCTATCCCGGCCATGACGCGGTAACCGGGCCGGCCTCGGCCATGTCCCTGGAAGAACTGGCCGAGCTCAGCGCTTACGCTGGCGGCTTGGGGGTGGAATTGGCTGTGCATCAAAACTGCCTGGGCCATGCCGAGCGCTGGCTGGCCCATCCCGCCTATGCCCACCTGGGTGAGTTCGGCGATGTGGCGGCGCGCTTAGCGGCGGGCGAGCCGGGGCCCTTTAGTTTCTGCCCGGTGGATCCGCGCTGCCTGCCCCTGGTCAATTCCTGGGTGGCGGCGCAAATAGCAGCGGTGCCGTCCCGCCATGTGCACCTGGGCGGTGATGAAACGGTGGATATCGGTTTGGGCCGTTCGCGCAGCGCCGTGCAGCAGCGTGGCCTGGGCAAGCTGTGGGGCGACTATATGGCTCGCTGCTGTGCGCCTGTGCTGGCAGCCGGGCGCATTCCCCTGGTCTGGGCGGATATGGCTCTTGAGCATCCCCAGGCCTTTGCCGCCCTGCCGGCAGAGGCCATTGCCCTGGCCTGGCATTACGAGGCCGAAGGGCCAATGGCGCGCTGGGCGCAAACCTTTGCCGAGCTGGGCCGGCCCTGGTGGGTGTGCCCGGGCACCAGCGCCTGGCGCTCGTGGGTGGGCCGCGGCGATGCCCGCCGCGGCAGCATTGGTGCCGCCCTGCGCCACGGCCTTCCCGGTGGCGCCAGCGGCATGCTGGTGACCGACTGGGGGGATCTCGGCCACCGTCAGCCCTGGCCGGTGTCCTGGTATGGCCTGGCCGAGGGCTTGGGCGCGGCCTGGGCTGGGCCTAGCTATGCCGACCAGCCCGCGGTTGATCGCGCCCTGGGCCTGCGCGCCCTGGGCTGCGCCGCGGCTGGTCCCTGGCTGGATCAGCTCTCCCGCCTTGAAGTGAGCCTACGGCGTGAGAGCCAGCATCCCCTGCGCGGCGGGCCCCTGATCAATGCCAGCCTGCCCTTTGTGGACACCCTCTTGCCCTGGCCGCGCAGTGCCCCCGAATGCCTGCCCGATCTGGGAGCTTGGGAAGATCTGCTACAGGCCTACGAATCCTACCCCACGGCCCCCGCCGGGCACCTGGCCGATGAGTTGAACCACGGCCTGGCGGCGGTGCGCCTGGCCTGCACGCGGGCGGTGGCCCGGCGCCGTGGCAGCTCCGCCCAGGCCTTAGCCCCATCCTGGCTGCAACTCAGCGCCCAGCACGCCGCCCAGTGGCAGCGGCGCTGCCGCCCTGGCGGCCTAGCCGAGAGCTGCGGCTTTTACCAGCGTTTGGCCGCGGAGGGGGACAGTTAATGCTGCCAACGCCTTGGCATCCCCAATTGGTGATCGGCTGCATGAGCGGCACCAGCTGCGACGGCATCGATGCGGTGGCCGTCTCCTGGGCCGCGGGCCGGCCCCGGGCCATCGCCGCCCGCAGCCTGGATCTCGGCGCGCTGGGCAACGAACTCTATGGGATCACTCAGGGCCAGGCGCGGCCGGTGGCGCAGCTCTGCGCGCTGATTCATGAGTTGAGCGAAGCCCACTGCCGGGTCCTTGCCGAGCTCATCGCTGAGCTGCCCCAGGTGCCGGAGCTCATCTGCGTCCATGGGCAAACCCTCTACCATGCGCCGCCCCATTCCTGGCAGGCGATCAATATGAGCCTGATTGCCGAGCGTTTCGCCCTACCGGTGGTGGGCGATCTGCGCGCCGCCGATCTCGCCCAGGGCGGGCAGGGGGCCCCGCTGAGCCCCCTCGGGGATCTGCAGCTGTACCCCGGATCCGGTCGCCGGGCGGTGATTAATCTCGGTGGTTTCTGCAATATCACCATTCTCGATCATGATCAGGTGGCGGCCGGTTATGACCTCTGCGCCGCCAATCATCTGCTCAATGCCGCGGCCCGCAGCTGGCTGGGCCTGCCCTTCGACCGCGATGGCGCGGTGGCCGCCCAGGGCCAGCCCGATGCGGCCGCGGTGGCGGATCTGCAGCAGCGCTTGGCGGCCCAGTCCCAGGGCCGCTCCTTGGGTTCCGGCGATGAGGCCCTGGCCTGGGTTGAACGCTGGCGTCCGCAGCTGGGGCCCGCCGTCGCCCTGGCCAGCATCCAGGCCGCCCTGAGCCAGGTCCTGATCCGCAATCTCCAGGGCCGGGGCGTGGGCCAGGCCTGGCTGGCCGGCGGTGGGGCGCTGAATCTCAGCCTGCTTTCGCGCCTGCGCCGCGCCGCCGCCGCCCAGGGTATCAGCCTGGAGAGTAGCGAGGCCGCCGGCCTGCCGCCGATGTGGCGGGAGGGGGCGATTATGGCCATCCTCGGCCGCCGCTGCGCCCAGGGCCTGCCGATTACCCTGAGCGCCGTCACCGGCTGCCGACGGGCGCCAGCGGTCAGCGGCATCTGGGCTTGGCCCCGGCCCCAGGCCGGCGAAGATGGGCAGCCATGAACCAGCTTCCGCCCGATCGTTCGCAGCTGCTCACCGAGCAAAGCGCCGGCGATGCGCCCCTGCATCAGTTTTCCGCCGACGAACTGGTGGCCCACATTCAGGCCGCCGATGCCCAATTGCCCCAGGCCCTGGCCGCCGCCGCGCCGGCGATTGCGGCCTTTATCCGCGCCATTGAACCGGGCTTTGTGCGCGGCGGCCGCCTCATCTACCTGGGGGCTGGGACCTCAGGCCGCCTCGGCGTCTTGGATGCCTCAGAGGCCCCGCCCACCTTTCAGTTGCCGGAGGGGCGCATTATTGGCATTATCGCCGGGGGTGATGGCTCCCTCCGCCGCTCTAGCGAAGGCAAGGAAGACGATCCTCACGGCGCCCTGGCCGAACTTCGCGCCCTCAAGCTGGGCCCCGATGATAGCGTCCTCGGCATTGCCGCCGGCGGCACCACGCCCTATGTCAGCGGCGCCCTGGCCTGGGCCGCGGCCCTGCCCCAGCCCCCGGTCTGCGGCCTTTTGAGCTGCACCACCGCCCCGCCACCAGCGGGGGTGCAGCACCACCTCTGCGTGCTCACCGGCCCCGAGGTGCTCACCGGCTCGACCCGCATGAAAGCCGGCACCGCCACCAAGCAGGTGCTTAATACTATTTCCACCAGCCTGATGATCCGCAGCGGCCGCGTCTACCGCAATCTCATGGTCGCCCTGCGCGCCAGCAATCACAAGCTCCGCGACCGCGCCGCCCGCATTATTGCCCAAGTCGTCCCCTGCGACCGCGAGCAGGCCTTCGCCCACCTCGACACCTGCCACGGCGACGTCCGCGCCGCCATCGTATGCGCCCGCCGCAACTGTTCCCCCGATCAGGCCCAGCAACTGCTACAACAGGCAGATGGCCGATTGGAGCGGGTGATTGATGGGAATTCTGGCGATTAGGGTCTGCAGGGGTTGGGGTCTGGAGTTCTCAGAAGAAATAGGGTATTTGCCAATTCACGCATGGATGCGCAGAGTTTTTCATTGGTCTCATTCAAGCCGTGGATTTCCAGGTGCGCGCGCGTCATGATCTCTGCAACGTGACGTCGATATTCCGGGCCGCGATTGTCCAGCGTTAAGCGCAGGCGTTCCATTGTTCCCTGGAGTTCAGCAATGCGTTCCTGATTGGCGCGTACGTGCTGCTGCTGGGTTTCGATGCGCGCAAGCAGGCGATGGTCCTGAATAAGAATGCTGAGTGGCACCATGACGGCCAGGAAAAGCAAGAGTAGGATGAAGATGCTGCGGGATTTCATAGCATTCATCCTCGCAAAACAACCATGGCGGGCGCGGATAACCCGGCCCGCCTGATTGTTTCGATAAAAACGGCTAGTGTCCTGACACATAAATTCCTTCAGGAATTCGCAATGCAGCAGACTTGTACCCGGAACGGTTAGGCCCTGCTTTCGCAAAGAATCCTGATGGTTATTTCGTGGTCAGGACACTGGGATTAAAGCTTGGCGTCTTGCTTTTCTTGGTGGACCCGCATGGCGTTGAGGTTGCCATGGATCTTAAAGATCACCAGCATAAGTTCTGCATAAATACGCACGACTAGGGGGCCGATAACGATGGTTAGAAGGCCGGCGACTTTTTGCATGGCTTCATAACCGGTGACAATCATGACGAGGCCGGCAATAACGCAGGCCACCACGCCTAGCCAAAAGAGAATTTGGATAAAGGTGGGGGTAATCATTTTATTGAAGTTGAGATATTCTTTCATGAGAATCCTGAGCTTTCTTTGCCGGGGCAATGTAGATGGTCACGCTAA
The DNA here is from genome assembly GCA_007695355.1 of Planctomycetota bacterium. Lineage (GTDB taxonomy): Bacteria > Planctomycetota > UBA11346 > UBA11346 > UBA11346 > REDP01. The sequence goes on along the minus strand of REDX01000233.1, from coordinate 4,755 downwards.
GCGATGTCAAAGTCTAGGCGCGCACTAAACCATGGCCACTCATAGGTGATTGGTATGAAGGCTGCAGGTTCAATTGGGGAAAGAAAAGTCAAACAAAAAATTTATACAGTAATACTATTAATATCTAGTCTTGCTATTGGAGGCGAAGAGGCTTAGCCATAAATAGGTCAACGACCTTTGCCCAGCTATCGCGCCGCCCGGGCCGGCAATCGGCTTCAGAACGGCCGGGCGATAAACTGAGGGTTGCTTATGTGACCGGTCACGCGAAAGCGGCCCACCGAGCGGGTAAAGCGGCCAATAGTCCAGGAAAGGATAGTGCCGGCGACGGGAATGAGATTGAGATAGCCCGGTGTGGAGCGAGGGCTGAAAATAATATCGGTGCTGCCATCAAAGGCGATGTGTCCGCTGCCGATGAGGCGCACCGAGGGACTGGTAATAATAAATTCTTCGAAGGTGGCGTGACGGTCGGCGATGCGGATGCGGGCGCGGGCGCTGTCTTGTCCGCGGCGGGCGGTGGCGCTGCCGAGAATCAGGGTGGTGAGGGCTCCCATGGTTACCACATCGCCTTGCTCCATGCGTAGATCGGCCTGGCCGTGCATGAGATTACCCACTGCTTCGGGCATGACCAAGCGGACTTCGCCGTGGATAATGCCGGCAGGGGGATCTTCCACGCCAGCGTAGCGCAGGAGAAATTCATCCAGCAGCATGCCGTGAACCTGGAGCTGAATATGGATGCTGCCATCGCCGAGGCTTATGGAGACATGGCCTTCGGCGCGCCCGCCGTACATGCGCCCACGCAGTTGTTCAAGATGGAGCCAGCCATCGGCGATGCGGGCCTCGCCGGTTACGTGTTCGAATTCTAAATCTGTGACCTCAATGCGATTGGCGTGTAGGCGAGGACCGCGGGCGAGGAGATGCCGGATAATGGGGACGGCGCGGGAATCGCCGAGTTCGTTGACATCCCAGGATTTCGCAGTCTCTTCGCTTTGAGCTGGATCGGCCTCCACGCCGCCGGCGAGGGGGACAAGCAGCAAAGGCAGCAGCCAAAGCTGGAGGAGCTTCATCCCGGCTCGCCTAGGCTCTGGCAGATGCGGTTCAGCTGCTGGCAGATACGGCGGGCCTCGTCCGCTTCCGGTGCTTCTGGATTGCCGGCGTGGAGGATTTCCCGCGCCGCCTGGGCGCTGCCGTATAAGAGATGCAGGGCGGCGCGCAGGTCGGCCAGCAGCCAGCGATTGCAGGCGGGGAGAAAGGCCTGCAGGTTCTCGCCCAATTCGGAACTGAGAGCCAGGAGTTGCAGGGGGATCTGCCGGGCTTCAGCTTCGGCGGTGGCGATGGCTGCCTGCTCTGCCTTGGCTTGGCGCAGCTTTTGAACCTGGGCATAGGCATCCGCATCGGCCTGGGCCAGGGCCAGGCAGCGTTGGCGCAGGCCCTGGCAGGTGGCGAGAAGGGCCTCGGCCTGGGCCTGAACATCGGCATGGCGGGGGCCGTTGGTGTAATTGGCGGCCATCGCCGCCAGGGCCGCGGCAATGGCCGCGGCAACGGCGGCGGCGGCCCCACCACCAGGGGCGGGGCAGCGCTCAGCCAGGGCGCCGCTAAAGGCGTCAAGGCCAAGCTGGCTGAAGGCAGTGGCCATGACTAGCCCGCTCCGGGGCAGCGACGGATGGCCAGGCCCACCTTGGCTAGGCGCTCGTCAATGCGCTCATAGCCGCGATCAATGTGGTAGATGCGCGAAATTAAACTCTCGCCTTTGGCAGCGGCGGCGGCAATGACCAGGGCGGCGGAGGCGCGCAGATCGGAAGCCATGACCTCGGCCCCTTGCAGGGCACTAACCCCATTCACCACCGCCTGGCCGTTGGCAACCCGGATATCGGCGCCCATGCGTTTCATTTCGGCGCCGGCCATAAAGCGCTCGGGGTAGATGCGCTCGGTAATCACCGAGGTACCCTTGGCAATGGCGGCGAGGGCCATAATTTGGGCCTGGCAGTCGGTGGGAAAGGCGGGGTAGGGAAGGGTGACTACATCGCAGGCGGCGGGGCGCAGACTGCGAGCATCGATGGTTAGGCTGGATGCGCTGCGGCTCACCGGTACCTGCATTTGCCGTAGGACATCGAGGAAGGCCAGCATGTGATCTGGCCGGCAGCCCTTAATCGTGAGCTGGCCGCGGCAGGCGGCGGCAAGGACAACGAAGGTGGCGGCCTCAATGCGATCTGGGATGACGGACCAGGCGCAGCCGCGCAGGCGCTTGACGCCGCGAATGGTTATGCGCGGCGAGCCGGCGCCTTCAATTCGTGCCCCCATGGCATTGAGGAACTGGGCTACGTCGACTACCTCGGGCTCGCAGGCGGCGCATTCAATGGTGGTGGTGCCCCGGGCCAGCACCGCCGCGGACATGACATTTTCGGTGGCGGTAACGCTAGAGCCGAATTTGCCGCCGAGGTAGATTTCATTGCCCACCAAACCACCCTTGGGCGCCTTGGCGTGGATATAGCCATGCTCCATGCTGATTTCGGCGCCAAGGGCTTCTAGTCCGCGCAGATGGAGATCGATGGGGCGCTCGCCAATGACGCAACCGCCGGGCAGGCTCACCTTGCATTCGCCGCGCTTGGCCAAGAGGGGGCCAAGCACGCAAACCCCCGCCCGCATCTGTTTTACCAGCTCATAGGGCGCGGTATTATTGTAGCTATCGATAACCTGGGTGCGCACCCGCCGGCCCTGCCAGACCGTTTCTACCCCCAGGGTATTGAGGATTTTCACCTGGGTTTGCACATCGCGCAGCAGCGGAACATTGCTGAATTCGCAGGGCCCATCGGCGAGCAGGCTGGCTGCAAGCAGGGGCAGGGTGGCGTTTTTGGAGCCGCGCACCGCGATGCTCCCCTGGACGGGCTTGCCGCCGATAATTGAGAAGGATTCCATGTTGGGCTAGCATAGGGCCGCCAGCAGCCGCTCCAGCCCCCATTACCGCGGCTGGAACTACCTCGCCCCACGGCGGTGGGCAGCCCCCATCAGCGGCAGTCCTCGGCCTGGCTCAGCGCCAAGGTTGGGGGAGTTGCCTTGGCGGTCTAGGCCCTATGCTCTGCCCCCTGAAGGTCATCCAACGACCTTTGCTGGTCGCACGTAAAGCGGCCGTTAGGGGCTGCCCTTGCGAGGGCCGCCCGTGCTATTACTTTTCACCCCCCTTGCGGAGATCCCCATGACCACCCTTGTAACCCGTCAAGCCCCCGACTTCACCGCCACCGCCGTTATGCCCGATGGCAGCTTTAAGGATGACTTCAAGCTTTCCGATTATCGTGGCAAGAATGTCATCCTGTTTTTCTATCCCCTCGACTTTACCTTTGTCTGCCCCTCCGAGATTATCGCTTTCTCGAAGAAGAACGCCGAATTCGCCGCCAAGAACACCCAGGTCATCGGCGTTTCCGTGGACAGCCACTTTAGTCACTGGGCCTGGCGCAATACCGATCCCAAGGACGGCGGCATTGGTCAGGTCACCTATCCCCTGGTGGCCGACATTACCAAAACCATCGCCCGTGATTACGGCATCCTCTTCAATGAGGCCGTTGCCCTGCGCGGTACCTTCCTCATCGATAAGGAAGGGGTGGTCCGCCACGCCGTGATTAACGATCTGCCTCTGGGCCGCAATATCGACGAGGCCCTGCGCATGGTTGACGCCCTAGCCTTCCATGAGACGCATGGCGAAGTGTGCCCTGCCAACTGGAAGGATGGCGCCGAAGGCATGAAGCCCGACGCCGCTGGCGTTGCTGCTTACCTCGCCAAGAACTCCTGATCCCAAACGGATTTTCTGTCGTCACGCTCAAGCCGGGTCCATCAGGGCCCGGCTTGTTGCGTATAACCATTCAGGGGTGGGTATCCCCAGCAGGGATTGAAGGAGTATCGGCCTTATGCGCACCGCGATTGTCTTGCAGGCCTTTGGCTCTAGCGCCCCAGAACATCAACGTTTACGCCGGGAACTCCTGGCGGCCTATGCCCAGGCCTTCCCCGAGAGTGAGATTCGTTTCAGCATTTCCTCCTCAAGGGTGCGTCAGTGCGAAGGCTTGCCCGAGCCCCAGCAGATTCTTGAAGAGCTGGAAAACCAAGGGGTAGAGCGCGTCCTTATCCAGCATTTACTGCTCATCCAGGGACAGATGTTCGACGAGGCCCAGGCCCTAGCTGGCCGCGCCTGCGATATGCGCCTGGGCCCACCGCTCATCAAAGACGCAGCGGATCTCGATTGGCTGGCCGCGCATCTGATCAACTGTCTGCACCCCACATTGCCCAATATTATCGCCGTGCACGGCAATACCCGCAATCCCCAGCACAACCGCTGGCACCTGGATCTCATGCCGCGCCTAGCTCACTTGCCGCGGCCGCCGGTCCTCGCCAGTCTTGAGGGCGAGCCCGGTGTGCAGCCCCTCTTGGCCTTGCGTGGCCAGGCACAGGCGGCGGGCGGGGCTCACCTCATCCCGCTCTTTCTCTTCCCTGGCGGTCATGTGCTCGAGGACCTGTTGGGCAGTGGAGACGAGAGTTGGGCCCAGCGTCTGGGCGTGCCCTTAAGTCATAGCCCAACCCTGCTCGAGCAGGGGCCGGTATTAGCCCGCTGCATCGAACGTAGCCGTCAAGCCTTGGGCAGCCAATAAGATCGGCATACCGCCTTTGCCACCAGAAGGTAAATAATCGGCTCTCCTGCTCGTCGGCAGACAGGTTTGAGGCCTTTGCACGTCTAGAATGCCATGAAGATCACAGGAATCCGCAGTCTTTACA
>REDX01000230.1 GCA_007695355.1 Planctomycetota bacterium | reverse complement strand
GGCCCGGGTGCCCTGGTGCTGCGGCCTGCGCGTTCCCTACCTGCGCGCCATCGGCGTAGCGCGCGCGTAGGGTAAACAATCCCAGGCCGGCGATGAGGGTGAGGCCGCCGGTAATGCTCAGGGCCCAGTGCCCCCAGGCCGCCACCGCCAGGCCGAAGGCGAAGGGGGCAATGGCCATACCCATGCGCGCCGGCAGCATCAGCACGCCCTGGCGTCGGCCATAGCCCACCATGCCAAACAAGGCCAGCGGCAGGGTGCCCTTGGCAATGGTGAGAATGCCATTGCCCGCCCCATGGGCCATGACGAAGAGGGGGGCCAGCACCGGCCCCACCAGAAACAGCGCGCCGGCGCCCAGGGGATGCAGCAGGCTGGCAATGCGGGCGCCGATGAGGGGATGGTAGCGGCGCAGAAAAATCGCCTCAATAATGCGCGCCAGCACCTGCATCGGCCCCATGAGGGTGGCCATGGCCACCGCCTGCGCCGTGCTTAGGCCCAGACCCATGAGCAGCAGGGGCAGATGGGCGCCAATGGCGGTGGTGGTAAACCAGGTGACGGCGAAGAGGAAGGCCAGCACCAGCAGAACCCATGAGCTCCCCGGCTCCGGCGGCGCCGCTGTTCCCTGGTGCTGGGGCGCGCAGTGATTATGCAGGGGCCGCAGGGGCAGGGCCCAGAGAATGGCGGGCACCGCCAAGGCCAATTGGCTCAGCGCCCAGATAGCGCAGGTCAGGCGCCAGCCGATGGTGGCGTCGAGGGCGGCGTGGATGGGCCAGCAAATGGTGCTGGCAAAACCGGCAATCAGGGTGATGCCGGTAATTGAGCCCCGGGCCGCCTGGCCGTAATAACTGGTAAGGACGGCGAAGGCGGTTTCATACTGGCCCATGGCCATGCCCAAGCCGATGAGTATCCAGCCGGCACACATGCTCCACGGCCCCTGGGCAATGGCGAGAAGGCCTAGGCCCAGGGCGTAGCAGCAATGGGCGGCCACCAACACCTGCCGACCAAGGCCTGCATCCACCCAGCGCCCGGCCCGCGGACCGAGCACGGCGGCGGTGACCAGGGCCAGGGAGAGGCCGAGGAAAATGGTCGACACCGCCACCCCCAGCCCGGCCGCCATGCTGGGCGCAAGAATCGCTGGGAGATAGTAGGTAGAGCCGTAGGCCAGGGTTTGGGTGCTGCCCAGGCCAGCGACAATCGGCCAGCGCTTCATCGCTTCTGAATCACGATCTCCCAATGCCACGAGCCGCTGCCAGGGTATTTATGTTCGCGGTCGCAGAGTTCAAAGATCGCGAAGGCATCGCCAAAGAGATTCAAGAGATCGCGCTCATCGGTATAACAGTGGGCGTGGGCCTTTTCCGCATCGCTCTCATCAACCCAGGTATTGGGTGCCACTTCGCTGCCAATGCCATAGCGGGCATTGCGCTTGGAAAGCATGGTGAGCTGGGCCAGACCATCCTTGTGCAATACGCGATGAATTTCCGCCAGCGCACTGGCAATATCATCCATGGTGCCGTGGTAAATGACATTCCAGGCCAGCACCAAATCAACGCTCTGGTCATCACCGGGGATCTGGTCAAAGGGGCCGCGGTGCCAGCGAATGCGCGGGCCCAGACCCGCTTCCTCGGCGCTGGCTCGGCCAAAAGCCAAGCCCTGGGCGGCGCCATCGCAGGCCAGCACCCGCGCCCCAGCCTCGGCATAGAAGAGGGCGTGGCGGCCAACCCCGCAGCCGAGATCGACCACCATCGGCTGATCACCGACCAGGTACTGGCGAAATACCCGCTCCACACTGGCTTCGGGGCGCAGCCACGCTTCGCGCCCGGCATCGGTGGCCCAGCGTTGATCCCAATCATGGTGGGCAGTGGTCAATTCGCTCATGTCACTATCTCCTCTGCGCTCATCATGGGCAAATCCCGCTGCAGAGCCCAACGCCCATTAACGCAGACGCCGCGCAGGGAACAGGGGCTGCCGTCGAGGGCATCGACGAGGATACAATCGGCAGCTGCCCCGGGCTGCAAATGGCCGCGATTGCTCAGGCCAGCAGCAAGGGCCGGGCGGCGGCTCACCAATTGCCAGGCTTCCGGCAGGGGGAGAATGCCGAGTTCATCAAGTAGGAAGGGGGCGCGCAGCAGGGCCGGATAGCTATAGTCCGAGCACAGGGCATCGCAGACCCCAGCGGCTACCGCCTCGCGCACGCTCAGTCCGTTCACATGACTGGAACCGCGCACTAAATTTGGCGCGCCAAGAATCACCGTCTGGCCAGCAGCCTGGGCGGCGGCGGCGGCCTCCATGCTCATGGGGAACTCATTAATCGCCACCCGCCGCTGGCCTGAGCGCTCAACGTCCTCCAGGCTCCAGTCGTCATGGGCGGCCAGGGCCACCCGGTGCTGATGGGCGGCGGCGCAGAGTTCCTCGACTATCGCTGCACCTCGCTGGTGTTGGCCATGAAGATCAATGAGGAATTGCTCGATCGCGCTCTCGTTCATCGCTACCCGCCGGGTCAACCCACTGCGATACCGTTGCAGGCGCACCGCATCATTGAGGTCAGGCAGGTGGTCATTGAGGGAGAGCAGGTGAATGCGGCCATCACGCATCCAGTCGATGAGTTCTTCAGGCGCCTCCACATTGGCAGTTTCATGGCGGATATGCAGCTGCGACCGGCAGCGCAGGCGCGGCGCCAGGGCTTCGATGGCGCTGAGCAGGGCGCGCACCGTGGCCCGCGAGCGCAGGCCCGGTTCAAAGCCATCGGTAATTGCATAGTAAAAGGTGGTAATGCCGCAGCTAATTAATGCCGCATCGTTCTCGGCGATCCCCTGTTCTAAGGGGAAGGAGACGCCCGGGCGGGGGGTAATTGCCCGTTCAAAGGCATCGCCGTGGAGGTCGACAATCCCGGGCAGGGCCCACAGGCCTTTGCCATTAACCACGCTGTCGCCATCGCTGCCATCGTCGGCGATCAACTGGCCGCCGCGGATGAGCAGATCTCCTTGCTGCCAACCCCCGGCAGCGAGGAAGCGTGTATTGGTGATGCGGAGACTGGCGGCAGGGGGCAGGGCAATCATGAAAATCCTTCGGGTGGTAGCAAGTAATCGGCGGTATTAGCGGACGAGGCGTTCACGCAGGTAGGGGAGGAGGCGCGACAAACCCTCGCCATCGGCGATCACCCGCTGGCCAGGCATAAAGCCAGAGCGAGCTTCGATGTAGCCGACGGTGCTTGGCTCAGCGCCTTCGCGCGGCACCGCAACCGGCACGCTGAGCATGACCCGCGGCAGATTACTAATTTCATCGAGCAGCCAGCGCAGCATGACCACCCCTTCGGCGTCCAGGGCGCCTTGGCTGTATCCCGCCTCCAGGGCACTGAGGGCTGCCTCTAAGGATTGGGCGCGGCTGCGATTGAGCAGAAGATTGGCCATCGCAGCAATGGTAATCGGATGGCTGGGGCCGTAGGCAAAGGTGTATTCGCCGGTGCCGTAGGCGGCGTGGATGGTCATATCGGTGAGGCGAAAGAGCGGTGCCAGATGCTCCGCCGTGGGGTCGGCGGCGGCCTGATCTAATTGCGCGATAGCTGCCTGGGCGATGGATGCCCGCTGTTCGCGGTGGGCGTGATTGCGGGCTTCGGCCTCGGGATCTTTACCGCAGCCGCTGCTGATGAGCAGGGCGGCGAGAGCGATGGCAACAAGTACACAGATTTTCATGGTCACCTTCAGGTTGTGGTGTGGCGAAGTTGGGCCGAGATCACATCAATAATGACCACAGTGATGATAATAATGCCAAGGATGGCAGCGGTCTGCACATAGTCGAAACCGCGGATATTTTCGGCCAACGCTTGGCCGATGCCGCCGGCACCGACAATGCCAACCACCGTCGCCGAGCGCACATTGCTCTCAAAGCGATAGAGGGTGTACGAAATCCACAGCGGCATGACCTGGGGCACTACGCCGTAGGAGACCTCGCGAATGCGGCCGGCGCCAGTGGCGCGGATGCCTTCTACCGGACGGGGATCAATGGATTCCACCGCTTCGCTAAATAGCTTGGCCAGGGTGCCGGTGGTATGAACAAAGAGGGCAAGCATTCCGGCCATCGGACCGAGGCCGACTACCGAAACGAAAATGAGGGCGAATACCAGCTCATTAATGGCGCGTAGGCTGTCCATGGCGCGACGGATGGGATGGCGGATCCACCACGGTGCCACATTGTGGGCTGAGAGCAGCCCCAGCGGCACCGAAAAAATGAGCGCCAGGGTGGTGCTCCACACCGCCATGTGGACGGTGATCACCATCTGGCGGAAGTAATAATCGGAGCGCCGCATATAGTCGGCGACACTGCCGTCGAAATACCCGCCAAGGTAGGTAATAATATTACCGGAGGAGCGAATCATCTCCATCCAACGCAGATCCATGGCGTACCAGCCCCAGATCAGAGCGGCGATAAAGGCCAGCCAAATGCCGATAATGCTATAAAATCGCCACCAGCCCATGCTGGGCGGGGTCAGGTCGATATCAGGAGTGGTAGATTGGGCCACGGGGTCCTCTGCTGATGATTCGTAAGATGAGCGGTCACACCGACATCCCGGGGCGAAGCCTAGCTCGCCCCGGGATCGACTTAGTCGGGCTTACAGCCCCTTGTCGAGACTATCGACGAAGGCGTTGAGGGCTTCAAGCTGGGCATCAATTTCAGCCAGACGGCGGGTTTTGGCTTCGCCACGGAATTCCGTGCCGTTTTCCACCGCCATGCGCTGGCGGAACAGGGCCAACTGACGGATGGGGATGAGCTGGTGATTATTGCTGACCCGGAAGGGGCTCAGGCCGTGCAGGGTTCCGGCGAGAATCTTGCGGTCTTCTTCGACGCTGGGTCCAAAGCGACCAAAGCTGACCATCCAGGCTTGGATCTTGTCCTTGAGTTCGTCCGGCAGATCGCGGCGGTAGACCATGGGGTCGGAGGGGATGAGGGGTGAGCGCCAGATCACACGGATCTGCGAGCCAGCTTCGGGGTTGCGCTGCTGAATTCGGCGCAGGTCCATGGTATTATTGGTGGCAACATCCACTTGCTTATTGGCAACCGCCAGGGCATTGGCCTCATGGTTGGCATTGGTGACGCGGCGGAAAATCTGCTGGGGGTTCACATTATTGAGGGCAAAGGCGTAGTAGGCAGGCACCAAAAATCCGGAGGTGGAATTGGGGTCACCATTGCCAAAGGATAGCTTGTCGGCGTCCTTGAGTACATCTTCCAGGGTCTGGTAGGGGCTATCGCGGTGGACGATAAGGGTGGCCCAATAACCGGGGCTGCCGTCACCGTCGACCATTTGCGAGAAGACTTCGACATTGGCGCGGTCGACGGCCTGGATGGCGGAGGCATTGCCCATCCACGCCAAGTCGACATGGCCAAAGCGCAGGGCTTCGACCACGCCGGCATAGTCGGGGGCGAAGTAGGGCTTCACTTTCATGCCCAAGTCGCGTTCCATGGCTTTCATGAAGGGCGTCCAAGCCGCTTCCAAGCTGGTGGCGCTCTCGGTGGAGACAAAAGAAATGACGATGGTTTTGCCGTCGTCTTCCAAGGCCTTGAGGGAGGCGGTGAGGGTGAGGCAGGCCAAGGCCATGCCGAGGAGGCTAAACAGACGCATGGGGATTCCTTTGCGTTGGGGGGATTGAGCGGAGACAGGACGGGAAGGGACAGATGGATGGACTGATGGGTTGTTAGCTGGCGGCGGCAGCAACAAAGGCCGGCTGCACATCTTGATGCACGGAGTTTGGGGTCATTGGCGCGGTGCCATCGACTAAGCCAGCGTCGTCGCTTTCGGCGCCGTAAAGGTCGCAGCAGAGCTGGTGTGAAAGCTGGGCGGGCGATCCGTCGAACACCACCTTACCATCGCGCATGGCAATAATGCGCTTGCAGTAGCGGCGGGCGAACTCTACCTGGTGCAGGGACACCACTACCGTGGTGCCGTCCTGCTCGTTCATATCACGCAGCAGGCTCATGACTTTTTCTGAGCTCACCGGATCCAGGCTGGCGATGGGCTCATCGGCGAGCACCACCTCGGCCCGCTGGACCATGGCCCGGGCAATGGCGGCGCGCTGCTGTTGACCACCGGAGAGGGACGAGGCGCGCTGGCCGGCCGCTTGGTGAATGCCAACGCGGTGCAGGGCCTGCATCGCTTCCATCTTTTCGTGCTTCCAATACACGCCGAGCAGGCTGCGCCAGAGGGGGATGCGCGGCGACATGCCAATGAGCACATTGGTGATCACATTGAGGCGACCGACTAGATTGAATTGTTGAAAAATAAAGCCGACCCGCTGGCGGACGCGATTGATGCGCTTGGCGATGCGACCTTTATCCTGGACTAATTGACCGAGGACCTCAGCGCTGCCGCCGTCGTGATTGGCCGTCACCAAGCCGCTGAGATGGCGCAGGAGGGTGGACTTTCCAGAGCCAGAAGCGCCGATAAGGCCAACCATCTCGCCCCTGGCAATGGTAATTGAGACATCATCGAGGGCCTGGATGCGCCGTCGACCAATGCGGAACGTCTTGCGCATGTGATAACAAGCAATGGCATGAGTGGGGCGCGGCTTTTGGGCAATATAGGTTCTGGTGCTGGTCATACTGCGTCCTCAAGGGTATCCTTCGATGTGGGCTGGATACTAGTTCAGGCGCGGCTGGAGAATTGGTGAAGGTTTAGTGAATCACCGATGAAACGACTAGACAACCTCAGCGTTATCTGTTGATTAAATAAACTTTTTACGCACCTTGGCGGAGACGAGTTCGCTGAATATCACTAAGATAAATATGGCGACAAAGATGGTGGCCGCATTGTCCCAGGCCATGGTATTGACCGCTGCATCAAGATTCAGGCCAATGCCGCCGGCACCGACCAATCCGAGCACCGTCGATTCGCGGATATTGATGTCCCAGCGAAAGACATTAATGCCGACATAGGCCGGCAGCACTTGGGGGACAAAACCAAAGGCCATAACCTGGGCTTGGCTGGCACCGGTGGCGCGTATGGCTTCCACTTGGGAGGGGTCGATTTCCTCGATCGCCTCATAGAGCAGTTTGGCGATAAATCCCACCGATCGCACACCGATGGCCAGGATCCCGGCTAAAATCCCCGGACCGACAATGGAGACAAACAGCAGGGCCCAAATCAGCGAGGCCACCGAGCGCGAGGAAACGATAAAGAAAAGAGCAATTTGCCGCACCACAATATGCGGCGTGGTGTTTTTTGCAGCGAGGAAGGCCAGGGGAGTGGCGATAACAAGACCCAGTAGGGTGCCCAGGGTGGCGATATTGATGGTATCCCAGAGGGGCCGCAGCAGGCTGCCGGTGATGGCAAAATTGGGAGGAATCATGCGCGCCGTTAACTGGGCGGCCTGGGAATGGGCATCCCAGACGAAATCCCAAATGGTCTCACGGGCGATGGCGCGCCAAGAGATAAGGATCACTATGGTAATGAACAGCCATACCCCCCAGCGCTGCAGGCGCTGGCGCCAGCTGGTGGGGCGCCAAATGGTCTCTAGGGTAATGGGATCTAGCTTGATCATAGTAGGCGCCGACGGATATAACCGGAAGTGACTTCGCAGAAAAAGACAATGCCGATAATGATTAGCAGAATGGCCGAAGAGGTATCGTATTCATAGCGGGCGATGGAGGTGCGCAGGGTGCCACCAATGCCACCAGCGCCTACCACACCAATGATCGCCGATTCCCGGAAATTAATATCGAAGCGGTAGAGAGAGAGGCCAACCAGACGGGGACCCACCTGCGGCAGCACCGCCCATATCATTATCTGAAACCATCCAGCCCCAGTGGCACGCATGGCCTCGACCGGGGCCATATCCATCGCCTCAATTTCTTCGGCCAATAGCTTGGAAATAAAGCCAATGCTGCCAAAGGCCAAGGTCAGCATACCCGCAAAAGGACCAAAGCCGAATAAAGCGACAAAGAAGAGGGCGACAATGATTTCATGGAAGCTGCGCGAGAGGGCGACCACTGCGCGACAGAATAAATAGACCGGCAGGGGGACGATATTGCGCGCGGCACCAAAGCCGAAGCCAATGGAGAGGACGATGCCGATGGCAGTACTGACCACGGTAATCGATAAGCTCTCGAGAATGCCTTCAATAATATCGCGACTACGCGAGGTAAAATCGGGAAAAATAAAGCCCTTGATAAACAGCCAGGTGCGCGGCAAACCCCGCCACATACGCTCAAGATCCACATCCACGGTGAGATAGGCGATGACCCCATAGGCGAGGGCCGCCACCAGTAGTCCGTAGCGTAGCCAGGGATTACCGATCAGTGGCTTAGGCCGCCACTGCGGCGCGGCTAGGTTTTCGCTCACAGGGCAATTCCCAGGCGGTCGCTCACCTTGGCGGGGAGGCGCTCATGCTGACTGAGCTCTTCGGGACGGCTGCTTTCGCTCCAGTCCTCTGCGCCATAAATGGTGGTTAACTGGTCATCATCAAGTTGACCTGGTTCGCCATCGAAGACCACCCGGCCCGCTTGCAGGCCGATAATGCGATCGGCAAAGCGCTTGGCGAGGGGGACATCGTGAATATTGATAATCGTCGTTAGCCCATGTTCGCGGGCCAAGGTGGTAATCAGACGAAGAATATCGCGGCTAGTTTTGGGGTCCAAGCTGGCAGTTGGTTCATCCACCAAGAGCAGGGCCGGGTTTTGCATCAGCGCTCGGGCGATACCGACCCGCTGGCGTTGGCCACCGGAAAGGGCGTCGGCCCGCTTATCGATATGGGCTGAGAGTCCAACTTTGTCCAGTAATTGAATGGCATTGCGTATATCATCACTGGGGAAGCGGCGAAAATAGCTTTTCCAGAAGCCGACATAGCCAAGACGACCGGAGAGGAGATTCTCCATCACCGACAGTCGCTCCACCAGGGCATGTTCCTGAAAAATCATGCCGATGCGGCGCCGGGTGCGGCGCAGCTCAGACCCACCCATCGAGGTCAATTCCACGCCGTCGAGGGTGATTGATCCTGAAGTCGGTTCCACCAAGCGATTGATGCAGCGAATAAGCGTGCTTTTGCCAGCACCGCTGGGCCCAATGAGGCACATCACCTGTCCCTTGGGGATGGTCATGCTGACCTCAGTCAGGGCCTGGTCGCCGGTTTTGTAGCGTTTACTTAGGGTGGTAATGGTGAGCATGGCTCCGCCTTCAAAGAAAATCCCCCTACGCATCCTTGGGCTGCGCAGGGGGATATGGGAATTTAGCGGATTTCGTACTTCACGCCGAGGGCTTCATCAATCTGGCGGATTACGGCCCAGTGCTCTTTATAGGTAATGGGAATGAAGGAGGTCTGGCGCTGGGGCGAGAATTCCTTGTAGAGGTTGGTGCCTTCCCAATTAAAGGTGAAAAAGGCTTCGCGAACTTTGGCCGCTACATCTGGGTGCAGATTGTAGACATAGCCATAGGCGCTGGTGGGGAAGCTCTGGCTCTTATAGATGGTGCGAATCTTTGCGGGGTCGACCACATTGCGGGCGATCATGCGCTTGAGGACGCTATTGGCGATGGCGGCGGCGGGGTAGTCGCCGTTGACCACGCCGAGGATGGAATTGTCGTGACCACCCGAGTAGACGGGGGTGTAATCGGTCTCAGGCTTGAGGCCGAATTCAGCCTCCAGCAGCACCTGCGGAGCCTTGCTGCCAGAATTACTGGTGGGCGAGGTAAAGGCCAGGCGCTGACCTTTGAGCTGCTTGCCCTCGGTGATCGGGCTGTCGGCGGGGACAATGATTTCCATTTCATAGCCGTAATGACCAGTCTCGGGATCGGCCATAATGGCGAAGGGACGGAAGCCAGCGAGATTGACTGCCACCGGAACACCGCCGGCATTGCAGGCCATCACATGCAGACGACCAGCGCGCATCGCTTCATACTGGGCAGCATTGGACTGTACCGGGAAGAACTGCACCCGCTTGCCGGTGACCTTTTCCATGTGCTCAATGAATTCTTTCCACACATCGCGGTACACCGCAGGGTCTTCGACGGGTGTGTAGGAGAATACCAGCACCCGGGGATTCACCCATTGGCTGGAGTCGCTTGGGGGATCGGCGATCAAGTCGCCGTCGGCATCGGTAAAGCGGGAGTCGAGCTGGCTTTCGCTGGCCGATAGGGATGAGGCGGCAAAAAGCGCCGCAATGAAAAGGGCGATCAGGGCCATGAGGCGGCCGCTGAGTGCAGGAGTGCTGAGGGTGCATTGCATGGGATGCTCCTATGACCAGGTGGTCGATGGGTGAGGGCGTAGATTGGCCAGAGGGATCTGGTCCCACAAGGGCAGATTTTCATGAGTGATTGATGAAGTGACGGTGAAGGTGTTCCGTCCTGCAGCAGTCAGGCGGCACGCACCCCAAGACCGGCCAGCATTGCTGGATTCAAGGCGGGCAACTCTTCGTCTTCGGACTCTGCTTGGCCATCACTGAGCTGGTGCCAGTGCAGGGACCACTCGCCGTCGTCGAATTCTAGGGCCGTACAGTGCTCAACCCAGTCTCCGCTATTGAGGTAAGTAATGCCTTCAATTAGCGTGGTCTCGGGTTGGTGAATATGTCCGGTTATGACGGTGGCAAATCCACCCTTGCGCGCGGCATCCACCGCTGCCCCACGGAAGCGCTCAATGTAGCGTTGGGCCATGCTCAGATTCTTTTTGATCATGGTGGCCAGGGAGACGGGGGGGCGTCCACAGCAACGGCGGAGGGCATTGATCACACTGCCGGTGCCGAGGATCCGGTCGTAAAGCCAGCCACCCACCGCATGCAGCCAAGCCGGGCAGGCAACTGCTCCATCGAAGCAATCGCCATGGATGATCAGCGTACGGCGACCATCGGCGTGATCCAATTCAAGGCGTCCAAGGAGGTGGAGATTGCCGAGGGATGCTTCATGAAAACG
>REDX01000141.1 GCA_007695355.1 Planctomycetota bacterium | reverse complement strand
GCGAATCAAACAATGATCCATTAAAATGTCTGAAGTGACATTGCCATACGTGCACCTCAATAAAATCGCGAATAAGGATAACTTGGTCCGTAAGTCCTTTATCATCAATGCCGAGCAATAGGTCGTGCGCTCAGCTGCTCCTCTGCCCCGCAAGGACAGATCACGGTTATGTTCAGACGATGTACGAGGTTTGACGCCTCCAGAGACGAGTGTTGCGAGCTGTTCTTACGCAGCGTGTCCCCTAATGCCTCAATGTTACCCCCAACGCGCCCGGGCGTGGTCTTTTTTCAGTCCATGTCTGCTGGCTTGCCTGCTCAATAAGCATCCGAATTTTTAGTAGCGCAGGGCACCCGCTGCGTTGCGAAAAGCGGGAAATAGCGCTGCTATACCTTATCTTCCCGCCTTATCTTCCCGCGCCTTGCCGCTAGCCTACGGGGCGACGAATTCTTCAAGCTATTTAATGAGCCTCGAAAGAGGATCACTGTTCTCTCATTCCTGATGAAGATATACCTGCAGTGATAAGGCTCAAGATTTGAGGTCGGTATCTTCAGCCGGCGATTTATTGACCATAAAGGAGACAGATTCCCCCTGCCCCTGCCAGCGGCCCGACCTTGGACCACAAGCACCCTGGTTTATTGACGTAGTAATCATTCCTTGGTACACCGTATTGCATTATGCCCGCCCCGGACCAGCAGATTTCTACACCCCATGGTTCTGCTGCCCTGTGGTGGCGGCAGGTGCCGCAGCTTGGCGATGAACGCTTGGGTCTCATCGGGGCTTGGTCCCCAGGAGACAATGGCGTGGAATTGTTGGCAACCTGCTGCCAGCGGCTGCAGCAGGCTGGCTGCACCCTGGCCGTGGGGCCGATGGATGGCAGCACCTGGCAATCCTATCGCCTCCTCACCTGGCGGGGTAGCCATCCGCCCTTTGCCTTGGAACCCAATACCCCCGACGACTGGCCAGAGCAGTGGCTAGCGGCGGGCTTTATGGTCGATGCCACCTACCATTCAGCGCTAATTGAGCCGATCCTGCTTGATGACCCGCGCTTGCTGGCAGTGGAACAGCGGCTGACCGATTCTGGGCTGCGTCTGCGCGAATTGGATCCACAGTGCTATGGGGAGGAGTTGCGGCGCATCCATGGCGTGGCCCTAAGGGCCTTTGCCGACAATTATCTCTACACCCCCCTCCGCGAAGAGGAATTCGTTGCCCAATACACGGCGGCCCAGCACTTGCTGCGGCCGGGTCTGTGCTGGCTAGCCGAGCGCGATGGACAGTGCGTGGGTTTTGTCTTTGCCATACCCGACTTCGAGCAGCAGCGGCGGGGGCAGCCGGTGGATACCCTGGTGGTGAAAACCCTCGCTGTCCTCCCTGGACGCAGCCTGGCTGGCCTGGGGAAATTACTCACCGTGCGCTGCCATGCCGGGGGCGCCCGCCTGGGCCTGACCCGGGCCATCCATGCCCTGATGCACGATGGCAATGCCTCGCGCAATACGGGCGGCCAGTCCACCATCATCCGCCGCTACACCCTCTATCGCAAGCGACTCCTGTGAACCTCACCGAGATTCTCGATCAATGGGCCAGCACCGCTCCTGAGCGGCCGGCGATCATCGAGCGCCAGGGGTCAACCTCCTTCGCCCAGCTGCAAGCCCTGTCCTGCGGGGTTGCCCAGGGCCTGCGTGCCGCGGGCTTGGGTGCCGGTGAGCGGGTAGTCATTCTAGCACCCATGTCAGCCGCGCTATATGCGGGCCTCCTGGGTGCTTGGCGCATGGGCGCCACCGTGGTCGCCGTTGATCCCGGCGCCGGCTCGGCGCAGCTCGCGCGGATTATCGCGCGCACTGCGCCGCGGGCCCTACTGGCCTCGGCGGGGGCCCTGTGGCTGCGCTGGCGATACCCGCCTTTACGGCGCATCCCCCTGGCCCTGCGCTTAGGCGGGGGTTTCAGCCTGCGCCGCCGCATGGATCGGCCGGGCCCCATCCTGGCCCCCTGCCAGGTTGCGGAAAGCCATCCCGCCCTGCTCACCGCCACCTCGGGCTCCACCGGCGAACCCAAGATCGCTCTGCGCAGCCATGGTCTGCTGCGCGCCCAGCATAAGGCCATCGCCGCCGCCCTGGGCAGCCAAGCGGGGGACATCAGCCTGGCTACCTTGGCGATCTTCGCCCTCTCAGACCTCGCCTCCGGACAGACCGTGCTCATTGCCGATGCCAATCTACGGCGACCGGGGGCCATTGATCCAAGGCCCGTGCTGCGCCAGATTGCCCAGTATCGCCCTCAAGTGGTGGTTGCCTCGCCAGCATTTTTGCAGCGGCTGCTGCCCGGCGACCTCTCGCCCCTGTCTCGCATCTTCACCGGTGGCGCTCCGGTTTTCCCCCAACTCCTTGACCGTCTGGCCCAGGCGGCGCCGGCGGCGCGCATCGCTGCCCTCTATGGCTCCACCGAGGCCGAACCCATCGCCCACCTGGATCATGGTGACCTAGATCAGAGCACCCGCCAAGCCATCGCCGGTGGCAGTGGCCTCGCCGCCGGCAAGGCGGTAGCGGAGGTCGACTGCCGCATCCTGCGCGCCGATGGCAGCGACTGTGATCCCCAGGAAGCGGGCGAGATCTGCGTCGCCGGCGACCACGTCATCCCCGGCTATCTGGATGGCCTGGGGGATGGGGAGAGCAAACTCCGGCGCGACGGGCGCATCTACCATCGCAGCGGCGACTGCGGACGTTTGGATGCCAAGGGCCAGCTCTGGCTCCTGGGCCGCATGAACGCCGTGGTCCACGATGGGCGGGGTCTGCTCTATCCTTTCGCCGTTGAGGCAGCGGCGATGGGGATAGCGGGGGTGCGTCGTTGTGCCCTGCTGGCAAGGGGCGGCTCGCGATTGCTGGCGGTGGAGGCTGAGGGAAATGCGAATCCATTGCCGGCCCTGGAACAGGCCCTGGCCTGGGCCCAAGTGGATCAGATGATCCCCTGCGTTATCCCCGTCGACCGCCGCCACAATGCCAAAGTCGATTACCCCGCCCTGCGCCGTCAACTGGAGGTGTGAACCATGGCCAATGACCAGCACCGCAGCCGTGAGTTGGCAGCCCGTCTCACCGCCAGCCATAGTTTGGAAGATCTTGCAGGACGCCTGCAGGCTCGCCCGGGCTGCCCCCAACCGAACCTCGGTGGCTCGGCCCAAAGTCCCGAGGCCCTGGATCGACGCTGGCAGGCCATTGCCCAGCCAGGCCTGCGCCAGCGCCTTGCCCTGACCCAAGCGCCGGAATCCTACGCCGCCAGTATCGAGCATCTCATTGGCGCCGTCGAGCTACCCCTCGGCCTCGCCGGCCCCCTGCGTGTCAATGGCAGCAGCGCCCACGGCGACTACTGGCTGCCCTTGGCCACCCATGAGGCAGCACTGGTTGCCAGTTATCACCGCGGTTGCCAAGTCATCGCCGAGGCGGGTGGTTGCTCAACGTTACTGCTGGCCGAAGGCGTTACCCGCTCTCCTGGCTTTTGCTTTGACGGGGTAGCCCAGGCGGGCCGCTTTGTGGCTTGGGCCCTGGAACAGGAAGACGCCTTCCGCGCGGCGGCGGCGAGCACCACCCGCCATGGTCGTCTCACAGGCATGCGGGTCAGCGTTGAAGGTGACCATGTGTACCTGCTCTTTGATTTTACCACCGGCGATGCGGCCGGGCAAAACATGGTGACCATTGCTACCCAGGCTATTTGCGCCGATATCCTGGCGCGCTGCCCAGTGCAGCCCCGTCGCTGGTACATCGAAGCCAATGCCAGCGGTGACAAAAAAGCCTCGGCGCAAAGTTTTTCCACGGTGCGCGGGCGCAAGGTAACCGCCGAAGTGCTGATCCCCGATGCGGTGGTGCAGGCCCGCCTGCACGCCCCTGCCGCAGACTTGGTGGAGTACTGGCGCATGTCGGCCCTGGGCGGGGTGATCAGCGGGACCATTGGTGTGCAGGGTCACTATGCCAATGGTTTGGCAGCGCTGTTCATTGCCACAGGCCAAGATGCCGCCTGCGTGGCCGAAGCGGCGGTGGGCGTCACCCGCTTTGAGCTGCGCGACGGTGCGCTGTATGCCGCCGTGACTTTACCTAACCTCATAGTTGGCACCGTTGGCGGCGGCACCGGCCTACCCAGCCAGCGCGCCTGCTTAGAATTGATGGAGCTCGCCGGCGATGGCAACGCCGGGGCCTTGGCCGAGGTCTGTGCGGGATGTTCCTTGGCTGGTGAGTTGTCAATCATCGGTGCCTTAGCCAGCGGTGAGTTTGTACGCGCCCACGAACGGCTGGCCCGTGTCCGTCGCCGGAAACTCGACCGTGGATAAGGATCCCACCAGTTTTTTTGGCCGTTGGTGGCGCTACCTGCACGAGCGCTTCCCCCTGCACCAGCACGGCCCGCTGATTGTGGTTTTTTCCTTTTGCGCGGTGTCCTTTTCCTCGGCGCGGCGCGGTGCGGGCTGGCCGGATCCAGCGGCGGTGGCGGTGGCCGCGGTGTCGAGTTTATGTTTTTTCCTGCAACTGCGCATCGCCGATGAATTCAAAGACGCCGCCGAGGATCGCCGTTGGCGGCCCTACCGCCCAGTACCGCGCGGTTTGGTAAGCCTGCGCGGCCTAGCCATGCTCTTCGCCATCTCGGCGGCGCTGCAGCTAGCCCTGGCCCTATGGTGGAGCCCGCTGCAGGTCATCGTGCTGCTGATTGCCTGGGCCTATTTGGCGGCCATGTCCTTTGAGTTTGGCTGCCGCGAATGGCTCAATGCGCGGCCCGTCACCTATCTGCTCTCGCATATGTTGATTATGCCCATCGTCGATTTCTATGGCACGGCCTGTGATTGGGCGGTGACCAGCGGCCGGCCGCCGTCGGGGCTGGTCGCCTTCCTGGGGGCCAGCTTCGCCACCGGCTTGGTCATCGAGTTGGGCCGCAAGATTCGCAGCCCCGAGCGCGAGGAAGAAGGCGTGCGTACCTATAGCGTGTTGTGGGGCCCGCGCCGGGCGGTGGCTTGGTGGTGGGTCTGCGTTGCCTTCGCCGCGCTCCTCGGCTGCTTGGCGGCTTACGAGGCCGATGTGCTGGCGCCAACCGCCGCCATCCTCATCGCTGGCGCCGGACTTGCCCTACTCATGGCCTGGCGCTTTGCCCGGGCCCCGGTCGGCGATGCGGGCAAACGCATTGAACTGGCCGCCGGTCTGTGGACCCTCCTCATTTACGCTACCCTTGGTTTGGTGCCCCAACTATGATTATCGACAGCAGTACGGAATCGAGTGTGGTTGGTGGCAAGGCCGCCGCCCTGGCCGCATTGGCCGCCGAGGGGCTGCCGGTGCCGCCCTTTTTTGTGGTGCTGCCGGCGGCCTATGGCTGCCAGGATCCCTCCTTTCAGGCGGAGCTGATCAGCCGTGCCCGCGCCCTGGGCGGGGTGCTGGCGGTGCGCAGTTCGGCCATCGATGAGGACGGCAGCGGACACAGTTTTGCCGGCCAACTCGACTCTTTTTTGCGGGTAAGCCCCGAGGACGTTCCTGACCAGGTGGCCGCCGTGTGGGCCTCGGGCTTTTCCGAGCGCGCCCTGGCCTACCGCGCCGAGCGCGGCCTAGGCCCGCCCGCGCCTCCGGCAGTCTTGGTACAACTGCTGGTGGAAGCCGATTGCGCCGGGGTGGCGTTTTCTGCCGATCCGGTGAGTGGCCGCCATGGCGTGGCGGTGGTGAGCGCCGTGCGCGGGCTGGGCGATGCCTTGGTCTCCGGCGAGCAGGACGGCGACGGCTGGTGGCTGCAGCGCGATGGTTCGATCATCCAGCGCACTATCAGCGGTGATGATCCATGCATGGATGACGCAAGCGTGCTGCAGGTCGCCGCCCTCGCCCGAACCTGCGCCGCCCGCCGTGGTCGCCCCCAGGATATCGAATGGGCCATGGCCAATGGACAATTATGGCTGCTGCAATCACGGCCGATCACCGCCCTCGCCAGCCCCGATCCCGATGCACCGCCCGCACTGTGGGACAACAGTAATATCGCTGAAAGTTATGGTGGGGTAAGCTGTGCGCTGACCTACAGCTTTGCGCGCCGCGCCTACGAGGCGGTGTACCGGGAATTTTGCCGCCTCCTGGGGGTCTCTGAAGCCGTGCTGGCCGCCAACGATAATACCTTCCGCGCCATGATCGGTATGGTGGAAGGGCGCATTTACTACGATCTGCTGAATTGGTACCGGGTGCTGGCCATGCTCCCCGGCTATGCCAGCAACCGCGCGTTCATGGAACAAATGATGGGGGTCAAAGAACCCCTGCCGCCGGAACTCGTACCCGCGCAAAGCCCCGGCAGCCGCTGGACCCGCCTGCGTGATCGCCTGCGCCTGGCCCGTGTCGCCGCTGGCCTGCTGTGGCGCCATTGGCGTTTGGGTTCTGACATGGCCGCCTTTCGCCGCCGCCTGGATGACGCCATGGCGCCACCGCCGGTGCCCCTTGAGCAGCAGCGCGCCGATGAACTGGCGGCCCACTACCGGGACCTGGAAGAGCGTCTCCTCACGCGCTGGGATGCGCCCCTGGTCAACGATTTCTTTGCCATGATCTGGTACGGCCTGCTGCGCGCGCTGTGCCGCAAGTGGCTGGGCGATACGGCTGGGACGCTGCAGAATGATTTAGTGGGCGGCGGTGGCGGGGTAATCAGCGCCGAACCAGCGCGCCTCGTGCGGGAAATGGCTGGACTGCTTAAAGACGATCCTGATTTGGCCGCAACCCTGCGCGACGCGCCGCTGGCCAGCGCCATGGCGGCGGTGCGCGCCCATCCCGCTTTGGCCGCGGCCCTGCAGGCGTACTTAGAGCGCTTCGGTGATCGCTGCCTGGAAGAGCTCAAGCTGGAGAGCCCAACCTTAGAAGATGACCCTTCTTCGCTGCTGCGCGCCATTGGCCACTTTGCAGCACGGGAGCACGCCAATACCAGCGACCACGCCAGCGCGGCCCGCGCCCAGGCCGAATTGACCGTGGCCGAGCGCCTT
Source organism: Planctomycetota bacterium (assembly GCA_007695355.1). Classification (GTDB taxonomy): domain Bacteria; phylum Planctomycetota; class UBA11346; order UBA11346; family UBA11346; genus REDP01. Next base: position 4,009 of record REDX01000141.1, on the reverse strand, counting down.
AGCTGGCAACCCTTCCGTCGCTGGATTTTCGGCTGGGTCCTGGGCCATGCCCGGGCCCGGGTCCGCGATCGGGAAAACCTGCGCTTCGAACGCACCCGCCTCTTCGGCCGCGTGCGCCGCATTGTGGTAGAACTGGGCCGCCGTCTCTACGCCGCCCAGCGCCTTGATGACCCGCGCGATGTTTTTCACCTGACCCTTGATGAGGTCCTGGGCAGCGTCGATGGCACCACGCCCTGCGCTGATCTGGCAGGATTAGCGCGGGTGCGCCGGGCCGAGTACGAGCGCTGCGTGGCCGCCCCGCCACCGCCCGACCGCTGCCTGACCCGCGGGGCCTTGCTGGTGAGCAATCCCCTGCGCCCATTCTCAACCGCCCCAGCGCCGGATCTCTCCGGCGATGTGCGCAGCGGCACCGGCTGCTGCCCGGGGGTGGTGCGCGGCACGGCGCGGGTGGTGCGCGATCCGCGCGGGGTCAGCCTGCCAGCCGGCAGCATTCTCCTTGCCGAGCGCACCGATCCCGGCTGGATTATGCTCTTCCCCGCCGCCGCTGGCTTGGTGGTCGAGCGCGGCAGCCTGCTCTCGCACAGCGCCATTGTGGCCCGCGAACTGGGCCTGCCGGCGGTGGTCGGCCTGGCCCATGCCACGGAATGGATTGCCGACGGCGCAAGCATCGAAATCGACGGCAGTACGGGCGTTGTGAGGATACTGCCATGACTGAGGTCGCCGCGCGGGCCGCCTTCGATCGCATTCGTTACGCCCAGTGCTGGGAGGATGCCGATGTCTTGCTTGCTGGCCTGAGCATCCGCCCCGGCGACACCTGTGTGGGCATTGCCTCGGCGGGGGACAATTGCCTCGCCATGCTTACCGCCGATCCAGCGCAGGTGGTGGCGGTGGATCTCAATCCCACCCAACTCTTTTGCCTCGAACTGCGGGTTGCGGCCTACCGCTGCCTAGATCACCCAGGGCTTTTGCGCCTCATCGGCTCGCGCCCCGCTACGGATCGGCCAGCGCTGTATGCCCGCTGCCGCCCCGAACTTTCCCAGCCCTGCCAAGAATTTTGGGATGCCCAGCCGCAGCTCATCGCCGACGGCATTGGCGCCGCTGGCAAATTCGAAGCGTACTTTCGCCTCTTTCGCAAGCGGATCCTGCCCCTGGTCCATTCCCGCCGCCGGGTGCTGAGCCTGCTCCAATCCCCTGATCTCGAGAGCGCTCAGGTCTTCTACCGTCAACGCTGGGATACCTGGCGCTGGCGCCTACTGTTCCGCATATTTTTTAGTCGCTGGGTCATGGGGCGCGCTGGTCGCGATCCGGAGTTCTTTCGCTATGTCCAGGGTTCGGTGGCCGAGCGCATTCTCAGCCGCGCCACCCATGCCCTCACCAACTTACTACCAGCCGAAAATCCCTACCTGCACTGGATTCTCACCGGCAGTCACGGCCAAGCCCTGCCCCTGGCCCTGCGCCCCGAACACTTCGCCATCATTCGCGACCGCCTAGATCGCCTCACCTGGCGCTGCTGTACCTTGGAACAAGCCGCCGCCGATCTCAATGGCGTTGATGCCTGGAATCTCTCAGACATTTTTGAGTATATGTCCGAAGAAACCACCGCCGCCGTATTGGCTGGACTGGTAGCGGTCAGCCGACCCGGCGCCCGCCTGCTGTACTGGAATATGCTCGCCCCACGCAGTCGGCCCGCCAAGCTGGCTGATCGCCTAGAACCGATACCCGATCTGGGCGAGCGCCTGCTGGCCGCCGATAAGGCCTTCTTCTACAGTCGCGTGGTGGTGGAGCGGGTTTGCTAATGCCACCGTTATTAGCCATTCTAGCTGTGCTGGGGCTACTGGGGGCGGCCACCGCCGGCGCCACCGCCCTGCGCCGCTGGGGCTGCCTGGATGCGGAGGGCGCACGCAAACTGGTGCACATCCTACTGGGCCTGGTGGTGGCGGCCTTTCCTTGGATTTTCCACGACATTTGGCCGGTGCTGCTGCTGGCCGGCCTGGCGCTCATTGCCCTACTGGGCCTGCGCCTGCAACCGGCCCTGCGCTCTGGCCTGGGCGCCGCCCTGCACGATGTGGATCGTGAGTCCTGGGGCGAAATCTGCTTTCCCTTGGCCGCGGCCCTGCTGTGGTGCCTCGCCACCGCTGATCCCCTCCTATTTTCCGTGCCCATCCTGGTGCTGGCTTCGGCGGATGCCGCAGCGGCCCTGGTTGGCGTACGCTATGGGCGTACGGAACTGAGTTCGGGCACTGGCCGAAAATCCTGGGAGGGCGCAGTGGCCTTTGCCATCACCGCCTATATGGCGGTGCACATCCCACTCCTGCTGTGGTCGGATCTGGGCCGAGTGGAATGTCTCCTCATCGCCGCCACTTTTGCCGTACTGATGACCGCCGTCGAGGCCGTGAGCTGGCGCGGCCTGGATAATCTCTTCATTCCCCTCGTTGGCTGGCTGTTCTTAGAAAGCTGGTTAACCGAACCCAGCGCCGCCCTGGCTGAGCAACTGGCCATCGCCTGCGCGCTGTGCTTCGTCCTATTGCTCCTACGGCGCCGCCGCACCCTCGACGATGGCGCCCTGGCGGGGGGTATGCTCGCCGTCTTTATGGCGGGATCCATTGGCGGCTGGCACTGGTTGGGGCCACCCCTACTGGTGTACCTGGCCTACACCGTGGTGTGGCCCCTGCCGGCCCATGAGCAGCCCCGTCATCACAGCGGCATTATGCTGAGCGTGGTGCTCCCCGGCCTGCTGTGGCTGATGGCGGGACACCACGGCCTGCACTGGCAGCTGGCCTTTGTCGGATATACGGCCGCCTGGTGCGGCGCCGCGGCCTGCATTGGCGTGGCTAGTCTGTGGAATCAGCGACCCTGGATCACCACCACCGCCAGCGCAGCAGCGGCCGGGCCCTGCGTAGCCCTCCTGGCCTGGGCCCTCAGTCTCCCCCACAGCGGACCCATGCTGCTCTACCTCTTAGCCGCGGCGGCCGCCATCCCTGCCGCTGCCTGCTTTGCCTGGCTGCGCCCGCAGCTGAACGACAGCGGCGGGCTGCGCTGGACCACACAAATGTTTATCCCCCTCTGCTGCTCCAGCCTGCCGCTGGTGGCCGTCCTTGTCTCTGGCCACTCAGGACTCTAGAACCGTCAAACATCGGGCGCTACACCGCGTGCACCCGCTGCGGCGGGCCAGCCCGCACAGCAACTGGCTGCGCCATGGCCACATGGTCTGGTGGGCGCTGCGGTGGAGTGAAACCGTTGCCGATAAAGCTGGCGTCGGTTTGGTAGCTCAACTGCGCATTGGCTATGCGATAGGGTGCGTGTGCCACCTCGCCGGTGACTAGGCAGCCACGGCGGCGGGCAAAGAGCCGATAGCGCTCCAATAGAAAGGCCTCGAGAGGATCTGCCGCCGCCGCACGCCAGGCACTGCTTTGTTGCCAGCAATAATGCACATCGCCGCCCACAATGCGCCCGCCATAGGCCACCGGTCGGCCATCACCTGGTTCCGAGGCGGCGAGGGTGGCGCGGCGGTAAGGCAGACCAAAGCCGAGGCGGGCCATGGCCACCGAAAGGGGATCGTTGCAATCCAAACTGAAAAACCACACCCCCGGCCGGCCGGAAGCATCGCGAACATAGGTGCGCAGATTCAGCTCCAGAAAATTGCCCATCCCCCCGGGCAAACTCACACCCAGGGGCCGCACCGCCTGCATGCGAAAGGGCACCACCCCCAGCCAGGCGCTGCCGTCATAGCAATCGAGATGTAAACCCGTTGGTAAGCGCCGCGCCACTTCACCCGCGTCCCAGCGCCAGTGGGCAAAGCACAGATCCGCCCAGGTCATATGAAGTAGAGCGGACATAGAAACCATACGCTATGGCCGCAGCAATGCTTGCATAGTCGAGCATTACCTCCATCACCGGCGACAACGGCAGGCCTAGCCCGCATCCCTCACCAAAAGAAAGGTGGCGGGCGCCTTAAATTGATGTAAAAGGTTGTCATCACACGACCTACAACATCAACGAAAGGGCGTCC
>REDX01000161.1 GCA_007695355.1 Planctomycetota bacterium | reverse complement strand
GCTGGATATAATCGCGAAGCGATCCAGCCACGCGTGCAGGGGCGAATGCCCCGAACGTGAGCCACGACAAAGCCAGCGGGGTAGGGCCGTAGGGCCGTAGGGGCGTAGCCCCTGAGCAAAAAGCCCCCTCGAAACATCAGTAAGCGAAGGCCTCGATGCGCACCTCTGGCAAGGCACTTGGCTGCTTGGTCAGCCAGCTATCGACGCAGCGCGCCACTTCGCGGCCTTCAGAGATCGCCCATACCACCAGGCTTTGGCCGCGGCGGCAGTCACCGGCGGCAAAAACCCCCTCAATGGTGCTCATGCGGGTTTGCGGATCGGTGATTACATTCGAGCGCTGATCAAGCTCGACGCCGAATTGCTTGAGTAAATCCTGGCGGGGTCCGAGGAAGCCCATGGCCAGCAATACGAGGTCGCATTCCCAAACCCTGCCGCTGCCCTCGATTTCCTGCATTTTGCCGCCTTCCCACTTCAGGTCGACGGTTTCCAGGCCGGTTACTTTGCCATCCTTGCCGATAAAGCGCTTGGTCAGAATGGAGTAGGCGACGTCGCCGCCGTGACTCGTCATTTCTTCAACCGAGGAGGAGACGCGCTTAATCCGCGACCACTGGGGCCAGGGATTATTGGGCAGACGGTCGCCGGGGGGCTCGGGCAGCAGTTCGAAATTATGCACGCTAATGGCGCCTTGGCGCAGGGAGGTGCCAATGCAGTCAGAACCGGTGTCGCCACCGCCGATAACCAAAACTTTTTTGCCTTCGGCCCAGATTTTCTGCTGTTTGGGATGCAGGGCGGCGACATTGCTATCGCCCCAATTATTGCGGTTGCTTTGCGGCAGGAATTCCATGGCAAAGTGGATGCCATCCAGTTCACGGCCCTCGGCCGGCAGATCCCGTGGATGTTCGGCGCCGGTAGCCAGTACCACCGCATCGTGCTTGGCTTTCAGCTCGTCAGCACTAATGGTGACGCCGACTTCGCAGTTATAGACAAAGTCGATACCTTCGGCGGCCAGCAAATCCACCCGGCGCTGCACTTTTTCTTTGCGTAGCTTATAGTGGGGAATGCCATACATCAGCAGGCCGCCGGCGCGGTCTGCCTTTTCGTAGACCGTCACTTTGTGGCCGGCCCGATTGAGTTGCTGAGCGCAGGCGAGGCCAGCTGGGCCAGAGCCAATAATGCCCACCGTCTTGCCGCTGCGCTTGGTCGGCTTGACCGGCTTGATCCAGCCGCGTTCAAAGCCGCGATCGACAATCGAGACCTCGTGCAGTTTGATCGTCACTGGTGGTTCATTAATTCCCAGCACGCAGGAGGTTTCGCAGGGTGCGGGGCAGACGCGGCCGGTAAACTCGGGGAAATTATTGGTGGCATGCAGGGCCTTGAGGGCATCTTGCCATTGGCCGCGATAGACCAAATCATTCCACTCAGGGATGAGATTGCCGAGGGGGCAGCCGGTCATGCAAAAGGGCACGCCGCAGTCCATGCAGCGACTGGCCTGGGTTTGCACCGTTTCCTCGGAGAGCTGCTCGTAGTGCTCGTCGTGATGGACAATGCGTTCCTCGACCGGCAGCAACTTAGGGGCGCGACGATCGTGCTTCATGAAACCTTTGGGATCACCCATGGCTGATAACCTCCTCATTGCTTAGTGCTTCTTGCCGGGCGCGCTCGGCGCGTTCGGTCAGCACGCGGCGGTATTCATGCGGGAATACTTTAACGAACTGGCGCACGCTGCGCGCCCAATCGGCCAGCAGGGCCTTGGCCTTGGGGCTGCCGGTGTAGGCAGCATGACGTTGAACCAGATCTTTGACCAGCTTCATGTCTTCTTCGAGGGCAATTTGTTCGACATCGACCATGCCCATATTGCAGCGGCGGGCGAAGCGAATGTCTTCATCATAAACGAAGGCCAGGCCACCGGACATGCCGGCAGCGAAATTGCGGCCGGTCATACCCAGGCAGACCATCGTTCCGCCAGTCATGTATTCGCAACCATGGTCGCCGACGCCTTCCACCACCGCGGTGACGCCGGAATTGCGCACGCAGAAGCGCTCGCCAGCGCGGCCGGCGAAGAAGACTTCGCCGCCGGTGGCGCCATAGAGCACGGTATTACCGACGATCTGATTTTGCGACCAGTCGAAGGGGGCGCTATCGTGGGGACGGATGACCACCCGGCCGCCGGCCATGCCCTTGCCCACGTAGTCATTGGCTTCGCCGATGAGGTTGAAGGTAATGCCGGGGGCAAGGAAGCAGCCAAAGCTTTGACCTGCGATGCCGGTAAAGTTGACGGTAATCGTATCCGCCGGCAGGCCTTCGCGGCCGTGTCGCTTAGCCACCTGGCCAGAGAGCATGGCGCCGGTGGTGCGGTTGTAGTTGTGAATGGCGGAATCAATGACTACCGCCTGCTTGCTGGTAAGGGCCGGCTGGGCCTGTTCGATCAGGCTGCGGTCGAGAATCTTCTCGATGCCGTGATCCTGGACTTGGGCGCAGCGGCGCAGGTATTCAGGTGGCGCTTCGGGCTGGGCGAGGAGGCGCGAGAAATCCAGACCCTGGCTCTTCCAATGGGTAATCGCCCGGTTCATCTCCAAGAGGTCAGACCGGCCGACGATCTCGTCCAGGCTACGGAAGCCAAGGGCGGCCAGGTGTTCGCGCACTTCGGTGGCCAGGAAGGTGAAGAAATTCACCACATGGTCTGCGGAACCATTGAATTTCTTACGCAGCGCCTCGTCCTGGGTGGCAACGCCCACCGGGCAGGTATTGAGGTGGCACTTACGCATCATAATGCAGCCCACGGTGACGAGGGCAACGGTGGCAAAACCGAATTCTTCGGCGCCGAGCATGGCAGCGATAATCACATCGCGGCCGGTGCGTAGCTGGCCATCGGTTTGCACCTTAATGCGTCCGCGCAGGTCATTGAGCACTAGGGTCTGCTGGGTTTCCGCCAGGCCGATTTCCCAGGGAATGCCCGCGTGCTTGATCGAGGACACCGGACTGGCACCGGTGCCGCCATCGAAGCCGGCGATCACGACGCGGTCGGCGTGGGCCTTGGAGACACCGGCGGCGACGGTGCCGACACCGACTTCGCTGACCAACTTGACCGAAACTTCGCCATCGGGGTTACAGTTTTTCAGATCGTAGATGAGCTGAGCCAAATCCTCGATGGAATAGATATCGTGGTGCGGCGGCGGTGAGATGAGGGTTACCCCGGGCACCGAATAGCGCAGCCAGGCGATGTATTCGGACACTTTATGGCCGGGCAGCTGGCCGCCCTCGCCGGGTTTGGCACCCTGGCTAATCTTGATCTGCATTTCATCGGCATTGACCAGGTAATGGGGGGTTACGCCAAAGCGGCCCGAGGCTACCTGTTTAATCGCCGAGCGCTTGCTATCGCCATTGGGCAGAGGGGTAAAGCGGCGATAGTCCTCGCCACCTTCGCCGGTATTGGACTTGCCGCCCAAGCGATTCATGGCGATGGCCAGGGTCTCGTGGGCCTCTGACGAGATCGAGCCCAGGGACATGGCGCCGGTGCAGAAGCGGCGCACGATAGATTCAATGGACTCCACCTCGTCCAGGGGAATGGGATCGCGCTTTTTAAAGGCAAACAAACCACGCAGGGTATTGAGGCGCTTAGCCTGATTATCGATGAGGGTGGTGTAGCGGCGGAAGGTATCGAGACTGCCTGCGCGCACGCTGTGCTGCAGCAGGGCGATGACTTCAGGATTCATCAAATGCCGTTCGCCTTCGCGGCGCCAGTGGTATTCGCCACCGCGATCGAGATCGCGGGAGGGGTCCACCTGCACACCGAAGGCACGGCCGTGGCGGGTGATGGCGTCTTGGGCGATCTCTTCAATGCCGGCGCCTTCAATGCGGCTGGAGGTGCCGGTGAAGTACTTGTCAATAAAGGCCTGGGATAGGCCCACCGCATCAAAAATTTGTGCGGAGCAATAGCTTTGCAGGGTGGAAATACCGATCTTGGAGAAGACCTTGTAGAGCCCTTTATTGATCGCCTTGATATAGTTTTTGAGATAATGAGCCTCGGCATCTTCGGGATCGTCAGCGTGGCTATTGCCATCGTGCAGGGGCAGCATGCCGATATCGATCATATCGCCCAGGCCCTCTATGGCGAGGTAGGGGTTAATCGCCGAGGCGCCATAGCCAACCAGGCAGGCGAAGTGGTGGACTTCGCGCGGCTCACCGGATTCGAGCACCAGGGAGCATTGGCTGCGCTTGCCAACGCGGATGAGGTGGTGATTAATGGCCGCCACCGCGAGCAGGGCCGGAATCGGTGCGTGCGCTTCGTCGACTCCGCGATCGGAGAGGATAAGGATGGTGTGACCGGCATTGACGGCCTCTTCGGCATCGGCAAAGAGGTGTTCCAGGCGAGCTTCGAGGGCGCTCACCCCGCCGCTGGTTTCGAATACCGTGGAGAGGGTGGTGGCTTTGAGGCCGGGCACATCGGAGCGGCGCAGCTGCTCGAGATCGGAGTTGGTGAGGATCGGATGATCGATCTGCAGCATGCGACAGCTGGCTGGTCCGGGCAGCAGAATATTCGAGGCAGAACCCAGGTATTGGGTGAGGCTCATCACCACCTCTTCGCGGATCGGATCGATGGCCGGATTGGTGACCTGGGCAAAGCATTGCTTGAAGTACCAGTACAGCAGTTTCGGCTGATCGGAAAGCACTGCCAGGGGGGTATCGGTGCCCATCGAGCCAACCGGCTCTTGGCCGGTGAGGCACATGGGTGCCATAATCACCCGCAGGTCCTCTAAGGTGTAGCCAAAAGCCTGTTGCAGCTGGCGCACCTTGCGGTGATTGGGCACTGGCGGCATTGGCGGCGAGGGGAGGTCTAGTTTACGGATGAGATTTTTGTCGACCCAGGATGCCCAGGGCTGCTTGCTGGCGAGGCGGCGCTTAATCTGGTCGTCCTCAAGCATCACCCCTTCTTCGGTGTCGACGAGGATCATCTTACCCGGGGCGAGGCGGCCCTTGCGCACGATCTTGGCGGGGTCCACCTGAAGGACGCCGGCTTCGGAGGCATAGATGATCTCATCCTCATCGGTCACCCAGTAGCGGGCCGGACGCAGGCCATTGCGGTCGAGGATGGCGCAAACTTGGCGGCCGTCGAAGGCCACCAAATTGGCCGGCCCATCCCAGGGCTCCATCATCGTGGCGTGGTATTCGAAAAAGCCCTTGAGGTCGGCGGGCAGCTGGGCCTTGGTGGCCCAGGCCTCCGGCACCATCATCGCCATGGCGTGGGGCAGATCGTAGCCGCAGCGCACTAGCAGTTCGAGTGCATTGTCGAGGCAGGCAGTGTCCGAGGCCCCTTCGATGACCACCGGCCGCAGATCCTTGACCGCTTCTCCCAGCACCGGGTGGGCGAAAATCGCTTCGCGTCCGCGCATGCGATTGGTATTGCCGCGCAGGGTGTTGATTTCGCCATTATGCGCCACCAGGCGGAAGGGCTGGGCCAAATCCCAGGTGGGGAAGGTATTGGTGGAGTAGCGCTGGTGGACAAAGGCCACCGCCGAGACCAGGCGCTCATCGGAGAGTTCTGGATAATAGGTGGGCAACTGCTCAGAGAGCAGCATGCCCTTGTAACAGACGGTGGCAGCACTCAAGGAGGGCACATAGAAGTATTCACCGCCGGCCAAATTGCCGTTGCGAACGGCGTTCTCGGCACGCTTGCGGGCTAGATACAGCATCAGTTCAAAGTGCTTGGCCTTGGTCTTGCCACGGCCGATAAAGACTTGGCGTACCTTGGGTTCCACCGAACGGGCATTGCGGCCAATGCCTTCGCTGACGGTGGGCACATCGCGCCAACCGATGACCTCAAGGCCGCTATCTTTGACCGCCTTGGCCAGGGCCTGCTCGCAGGCGGCGCGCTCGGCGTCCTGCTTCGGCAGGAAGATATTCCCGCAGGCGTAATCCCCTTCCGGGGGTAATTCAAAGTCCACCAGAGCGCGATATAGGGCATCCGGGGTTTGAATGGTGAGACCGGCACCGTCGCCGTCCAAGGGATCGGCGCCGACGGCACCGCGATGGGTCAGGTTGCAGAGGATATCGATGCCTCGCATAACGATATCATGGCTTTTACGGCCTTTGATATTGGCCACAAAACCAACGCCGCAGGCGTCATGCTCGTTGGCGGGGTCGTAGAGGCCATGGGCGCGGGGCATACCGATACGCTGGGTCATGGAGTCCATCCTTCAATCTGCAGTCTGATATATAAGTATCTTCCATTAATAGGCTTAGATGCTTACGGTCAGCATGTGGCATCCCCGGTGAAGGGGAACGGAGTCATTTCCGGGCCCGCGCTGAGCGCAGCCCGGCCAGGGCAAGAGCCTAGGGCGGGGGGCATGTTTACGCCTCCCGATGGCGCTGCCAACCGGAAAGTTTGGCCTAAGGCTCTACGTTTTTGCGGTTCAGACCCTTTACCGGCTGCCACGGGCCGCAAAAACTGAACCCTTGCGCCCTTTAGGAGGGGCTTGAAGCCTGGATCGGGGCTTAATCGTCTTCAGCCGCTAGGCCGGCGGCGGCGCTGAGGCGCTGGACCTGATTGGAGGTGGCATCCAATTTCGTGGTCATGGCGGTAATTTGACCACGGATATTTTGTAGGCTGGTGCGCAGGCTTTCGCCCTCGGCTTCAGCCCCGGCCATGCCGCCCATGGTCTCGGCCCAGCGCTCGAGCTCGCGCACCTGCTCGCTGACCGTGGTCATGCGCCCGTCCATGGCGACGAGCGTGGTGGCCTGGCTGGCGGCCTGGGCCTGCTGGCGGGTGGTCACCGCTTCGATGCTGCTGCCAAGGTCGGTGAGGCTGGCGCGGGTGGTGTCGACGGCGGCAGAGAGGGTGGCAACCAGGGTGCGGGATTCCTCAACCCGGCGGGTGAGGGTGCTGGCCAATTCGCTGGCGTTCTGCTCGCTGGCCTGCAGGCGTTCACCGAGGGCGGCGATGCGCCGGTCGCTCTCGGCACTGAGTTGCCCGAGGCGGCTTTCCAGGGCAGCGGTGGCGCTTTGGCTTTCCTGCAATTGGAGATAGATGAAACCGGCAAAACCACCGACGGCTAAAGCGAAGAGGAGGGCGAGAATGGCCAGTAGGGGGCTAGCCCCCTTAGCGCTGGCAGCGGCCGCCGGGGCGCCAACGGGCAGGGCGGCAAGTTCATCGCGCACGGCGGCGATTTCGCTGCGCAGGTCCTCTACCACGCCTTCGTCTAGGCCAGCGGCCGTAGCTTCGCCCTGGGGCAGGTCGTCGATCTGCCCGCCGAGTTCGGCAAGATTAACGGCAAGGCTTTCCAGGCGCTCGTCGTGGTCCTCGCGCAGGGCCTTAATGCTGGCGCTGAGGGCTTCAAGGAGGGCAGGATCGGCCTCCGTGGCGCCGCCGCTAGCCTGGCTGGCGGTCAGCTGAGACTCCAGCTCGGCGAGCCGCTGCAGGCATTCATCAAGCCGTGGATCGGGGCCGCTGGCGGCAACATCCCCCCGGCGCTCAACCTGTTTCTGTAAGCTTTTGAGCTGGTCGCTGAGGTCTTCAAATTGTTTATTCTGCTCTTGTCGAGACTGGGAGCGCTGGAGGACGTCGATTTTTCGCCCCATCGCCTCAAGGCGGGTTTCCATATGATGGAGGGCGGTGACGGCATGCTGCGTTTGTGTGAGGTTGCTCTGTAGCTGCGCTAGGCGATCACCGATGTCTTCTTCGCCGGCGTGTGATTGTGTTTGCAAACGTTGAAGGCTGCCAGTCAGTCGCTCGTTCAAATTTTCTATTTTTTCCAAACGCTCGATGATGCCCAGCATGGCGCGGCCGCGGGTTTCATCGCTGACCTCGCCCGATTTGGTATTGGCAAAGGATCGCGTAATGGTGGGCTGAGCGATGCGTTCCGTCTTGCCACTGGGGGGCGGCGAGGGGGCATCCATGGGAATCACTTGGACGTGTTTGCAGGAAGGACAGCGGGCTGTTTTGCCGCGAAAGTTGTCTGGAACGCGTCCCTGAACGCCGCAGGCTTCACAGGTGAACAGGATCGTTGCATTCGACATAGGTCTACCTTCCGCTTGAAACGTGACTTAACAGCAAGTCATGCTTGGGCCTTTGCCACATCTGCAAGTACGTTTTATTGCCGCTTATGGTAGCCGTGTTGCAGCTGTTTCATTTGTCGCTGTTTTATCATCCCCTTGCTTGCCCTTCCCCGCGGACCCAATGGTGTGTGCCTGTGCCTGGCCGGGGGCCGGGAGATCCCTCCTTGGGCCGGGCAAGGGCGGGCTATCATCGCCGGCTATGAAACGATGGCTTATTACCGGCGGCGCCGGATTTATCGGCTCTCACCTCAGCGAAGCCTTGCTTTTGCGCGGTGATGCCGTGGTGGTCCTCGATGACTGTTCCACCGGTCGCTTGGAAAACCTGCCCAGCCACCCCCGGCTAGACATTCTGCATGGTTCGGTCTGCGATGAGCTCTTGGTCGACGAGGCCTGTGATGGCTGCACCGGGGTAATCCACCTCGCCGCGGCGGTGGGCGTGCGGCGAATTATCGAACGCCAGGTGCGCTCCATTGTCACCAATGTCCGCGGCACCGAGGTGGTGCTGCACGCCGCCGCCGGCCATGGCAATCTGCCGGTCTTCCTTGCCTCCACCTCCGAAGTCTACGGCAAGGGGGCCAAGGTGCCCTTTCATGAGGACGACGACTCGGTGCTGGGTACCAGCGCCCGCCATCGCTGGAGCTACGCCTGCGCCAAGCTGCTGGACGAATTCCTTGCCCTCGCCTATGGCCGCGAGCGTGGCCTGCCGGTGACCATTGGCCGCTTCTTCAATGTCACTGGGCCCCGGCAGAGCCCGGCCTATGGCATGGTCTTGCCCAATTTCTGCCGCGCCGCCCTCGCTGGCCAAGACCTGCAAGTGCATGGCGATGGTCAGCAATCCCGCTGCTTTCTCCACGTTGAAGATTGCGTCCGCGCGGTCTTGAGCCTCCTTGACATGCCGCAGGCGGTGGGCCAAGTCTTTAATATTGGCAGCGAGGAGGAAATCAGCATCCAGGACCTGGCGCAGCGGGTGATCGATCTCACCGACAGTCGCTCGCAGATCAGTTTTCAGTCCTACGATGCCGCCTTCCCCCAGGGAGGCTTTGAGGACATGCAGCGCCGCCAGCCCGATACCACCCGCCTCCGTCAGGTCTGCGGCTGGCAGCCCCGCCTGCAGTTGGACGATATTATCCGCGACTGCTGCTCGACGGTGGTCGCCGATCCGCCGGGTTAACGGAAAGATCTCCCCCGGGGCCCTTGATTTCCCGCCCTGGTGGGTTGCATGCCCCATGCGCTGTTTGTTGTGAGTAACGGAAAGGTTTGTCCCATGCGTCTATTTATCGCTTCTTGCTTGCTCCTCGGCCTCTGCGCCATGCTGCCCACCAGCTTGGTTGCCAGCGAAAGCCAGGTTGCCCGCCAGCTTGCTGCTGAGGTCATCCAGGACCAGGCTCGGGCCCGCGGTGGCAGCGAGGCCGCTCACCTCCAGGCCATCTCCGCCGCCCTGCGTCGCAATGCTATTTCCTTAGCGGAAGCCGAATCCCTCCTGCGCATCCTCGCCCTTTCTTTGGCCGATGCCCATCCTCAGCCCAGCCCTGCTGCGGCCGCTCCAGATGTCCCCGGGGTTGGCGTACGGCGGCCCGAGGAGGTCTTGGGCATGCTGGATGGCCCCCGTCCGGCCAGCCCCGCAGCAGGGCGGGAAACCGCCGCTCCCAGGGCCACCGAAGCCGCCGAGACGGCCATGGACATTGCCGAGCTTGAGCGCTGGGCCGGAGCTCGCAATCCGGGCCTGGCCTTAGACCCTGAGGAGGCCGCGCCCGCGGCCCCAGCGACCGAGGCCAGCGCTACCGCTGATCCGGAGGCCCTGCCGGCGGAGAGCCCGGCGGCCCGCCCCCTCGCCAGCGCCGAACCCCGCCTCCCCTCTGACCAGGCCCATCTGCCGCCAGTGGAAGCCCGCGTCCGGATGATCGAACAGCGCCAGGTGGGAGAGCGCCAGATGCAGGTCATCTTCATCGACCGCGGCGCCGCCCACGGCCTCGCTGAAGGCCATCGTCTCCGGGTTATGCGCGGCGACGACAAAGTGGTTCTCCTCTCCGTATTCAATGTCCGTGAGCAACTCTCCGCCGCCCTCGTCCTCGACGGTACCTGGGCCGATAACGACCGCGAAGTCCGCCAGGGCGACCGCGTTGTGCGCGACGACTAAATAAAATTGCTCACACTAATGGGCACCTCTATAAACTCAGCCCTGGGCAGGCCGAGCCCCAGCTCGGCATTGATACTCAAGGTCATGTGAAGCAAATCGCCCTTAGTTGGTGAGTTTCTAGAGGTGTCCTCATGTCAACGCCTCTAATCCAATAAAAAACCATTGCCGCCGCAACGCTGCGAATAGCGATCGCCGGCCAACCACAGCCGGCCGGCCGCCGACCACAGTCGAATAACGCTTGGCACTGATATGTCCTTTGTCGCCCGTCGTTTGTCGCCCGTCGCCCGCTGGGGGGATTCCCCTGCTTCTGGCAAGCTGCTGCAGGTTGCTCCGTGGTGTTCTCGGCTGAATATATGGTCTATGGCCTACCCTCACCAGTCAGAACCGCAGCGTGACCGTGCTCTAGCGGCCAAGCCCCGTTATGGTCCGCGCTTCGCGGTGCCCCTGGGGCAGGCCCTGGCCCAGGTGCTCAGCCCGCAAGATCTCCAGCGCCTGCGCCGGCAGGGCCCCTTATTGGCGGTGGTACAGCGGGTGATTCCCCCCGCCTTACATTCCCAGGTGCAGTTAAGCTCTTGGCGCGGAGGGGTTTTAAGCTTAAGCGTGCAGGGCTCGCCCTTGCTTGCGGAACTGCGCCAATTTTACCATGCGCCATTGTTGCAAGCCCTGCAGGCAGAAGGCTTTGGCGTTACTCGCCTGCGCTGGCAGATGGCTCTGGCACGAAGCCCGCGAGGAGCCCAGCGATGAATCCCCAGCAATCGCTGCGAACCCCCCGCCGGGACCTGCGTTTCACCTGTCATGCCTGCGGTAGCAATCATGAATGAAGGACGGATGAGCAGCGCCAATGGCGATCTGCCGGGTTATGGCGATAGCGATACCCAAGTCATGGAGCGCCTGCGCGATGGCGATGACGATGCCCTCACCCTGATTGTCGAGCGTTACCAGAACGAATTGGTGGGCTATTTTTATCACCACTGCTGGGATCAGCTCACCGCCGAGGATTTGGCCCAAACCGTCTTCATTAAGCTCTACCGCGCCCGTGCCCGCTACCAAATCACCGCCAAGCTGCGCACTTACCTCTATCGCATTGCCCACAATGCCTGGATCGATCACCTCCGCCGCCAGCGCCATCACGCCTCCCTGGACGCCGAGATTGGGCCCGATGGCCTGCGCCTGCGCGATTGCTTAAGCGATGGTAAAAACAGCGATCCCGGCGACGTCGGTCATCAGTCCTACCTCCGCCGTCGCATTCAAGAGGCGGTGGAACGCCTGCCCGAGGGGCAACGCGATGTTTTTGTGCTCGCCAATAATCAGGATATGCGTTATCAGGAAATCAGCGAGGTGCTGGGTATTCCTGAGGGCACGGTGAAAAGCCGTATGCATTCCGCGGTGCGCCGCCTGCGCTCAGAACTCACCGATTTGGTTGAGGATTACTAGTCCCATGTCCCAGTCCGATCCCATCTTTCGCGCTTTGGTCGCCGGCGATGAGCAGCTGCCGGACGGTCGTGCTTTGGCGCGATTGGGCGGGGTCCTGCGCGACAACGCCCGGCCGCCGCAGCCGGTGGATTTGATGGCACGGATTCGCGCCCGCCTGGCCGAAGAGGATGCCGCTACCGCCGGGGTGGCGCCGTTGACCGCAGTCGAAGTGGAATCCCCAGGGCTCGCCGATTGCGATGGTGAAGCGCCAGCGGACGAGGCGGCACTGAATGACCTCATCGATGCCTGGTACAATGGCGATCGCGCCGGAGCCGTCGCCGGTGATCCCCTGCTTGAGCGCCTGGGCAATTTAGTGCGTGAGGGGGCTCGGCCTCTGCGTCAGCCTGATCTCTTGCCGCGGGTGGTGGCTGGCGTGCAGCGGCATCATTCTTCCCGGCGTCAAACCCCAGTCCTTGATCGGGTGGGGCGCTGGCGCATTTGGACGGCGGTGGTGGCGGGTCACGCCGCGGCGTTTATGGCTTTGGCGGCGATTCACGTTTCGGTGGGCCGCAGCGCCCAAGGGGCCTTTCCCGATTCCGCCGCCTTAATGGAATCGCGGATGCGCGAGCGCCCCGGTTTTCACCGCGTCCATGCCGGGCGTCAGGCCGCAGCTATGCCGATCCCGCAATTGAGTGATCAGCTACTGCCCGATCGCTGGTCAGCCCTTCAGGCTGATCCCCGTCGGCTTTTCAGCTTGCGCTTTGATGAGCCATCCCGGCAGCAGGCCCGCGCGTTCTTCGCGGCCCAAAACAGCGCCGAGACGGCCCAGGCGGCCAGCGCTTGGTTGCTGCGGCAGCAAGCTGCCGATGGCAGCTTTGGCCCCGCCGCGAGTAATCCGGCGAAGGCGGTGGCGGTGCAGGCGATGGTTGCCTGCGCCCTGCTTGGCGAAGGGGTTGATGATGTGGCCCGTTATCAAGCCTTGGATCGACTGCTACCATGGCTTGAGCGACAGCTTGAGCTGCAGGGTGATGCCCTCGATGCCCGCGCCCATGCCCTTGCCTTGCTGGCCCTGATTGAGGCCAGTGTGCTGCTGGATGAATCCCGCTACGCTCAGATTGCGGCCCAGCATTTTGCTAGCCATGGCCACCGCCTTCTTGATCCCATTGGTGAGGGCGGCATGGGCGGCTTTGCCCTGCTGGCGGTGGAGTTGGCCGCCCTCCAGGGCATTCGCCTGCCCGATGGTTTGCGCCACGCGGTGGAACAGGCCCATGCTCGGCCCCTGCCTGGCCTCAGCGCTGACATTGGTCGCATTGGCCTGGCGGCTTATGCCCGGCAAATCCGCGGTGCTGGCCATGCGGTAAGCACGGCAGAACAATTGCAGCAACTCATGGACAGCCCGCCCCGGGCCGGCGGCCGCCTCGACCTCATCGCCTGGGTCTTTCCCACCCTGGCCCTGCGCGAGGCCCGGGATCGCCGCTGGCATAGTTGGAATGAGGGCTTAAGCAGCGCCATTAAGGCCAGCCTGCGCTTTGATCAAGACGGCAGCGCCTGGATGCCCGCCACCCAGGTCCGCTACGCCCCCACCTTTGGTGAAGCCGGAGACGTCTGGGCCACCGCCCTTACCCTTCTGAATTTGCAGGCACCCTACCGCTATTTGCCCGTTCGTTACTAATTCCCCCAGCTCCGCAGCGATGGTTGCGGAAGCCTAGCGCAAACGACGGTAGGCCATAGACGATCGGCTTCAGGCAAGCAACGATGCCGGCGCGCAATCGCCCCTCCTGCCCCTTCTGCCCTGCGCCCAGCAGTGCCAAATCCTACCAAGTCAATACTACGCCCCGTTCTTCCAGACGGTGCTCCAGTCCGGCGAGACGTTGGAACCAAACCAGCAGCTGCTCGCCGGTCATGCCTTCGCCGGCTAAGAACATGGGAAGTTCAATCAGGGCCTTGGCGCTGTCGTCGAGGTGCCAGGTGGCGGGACCGATAAGATTGAGGGCATTGATTACCTCGCCGAGGGGAATGTTATTGAAGGCGAAGGCCACCGGCTGTTGTAGGTCCTGGCGCAGGCGGCTGCGCCAGGGCGGCTCGACGCTGCTGGCGGCGGCGGCTTCGGTGGCTGGGACGAGGGCACTAGCGACAAGCAATTCGCTGCCCTGGGCGAGATAACGCAGGCGCAGGGCGCTGGCCCGACTGTCATTGAGGACCTGCAGTTGGCGCCAAGCCTGGTGCGGCAGTTCACCCTCGCCAAGCCGGGCACCATTGAGGGAGAAGGCCCAGCGGTCGCCGCTGACGACGAGGTGGATGAGGCTGGTTTCCTGGATGGCGGGCAATTGCAGCTGCATGGATTGGGGCCCCGAAAGGCGCAGGCCGGCCACCGACCAACCGAGGCTGAGTTTGCTACCGCCGGCGGATACCTCGGCCTGACCCTGCTGGCCTGGTTCGAGCACCATTTCCAAGCGCCAGTGGGAGAGGGGGATGGGGAATTGCCAGCGGCAGTCGCCCTGGCTGCGCACATAATTGGCGGTGGTCAGTACCCGCCCCTGGTTGGGCGGGGAGTAATTGCAGCCCATCTGCGCCGAGAGGAGGCCATGATTTAAGAGATAGCGATCGGGGGGACTCATCCAGCTTGGCGCCCGGGGATCGACATGAATGCCCAACTGACGCGCCTCAGCGGGAAAATAAAAAGCGATCACCGGATTGGTGACAGTGGCCAAGCCCTGGCTGCGCAGTTCGCGCAGGCCGCGGATAAAGGAACGGACGGCTCCGCTGTTGCGGCTGCTGTACTGCCGAATCGCCGGCTGGGCGGCTTCGATCACCGCCGCATTATTATTGGCTAAGGCCTCGTCGACCAGGCGCACGAGGGCCGGATTCAGCGGCGGGGGCGGCGGATTGCGGGCCGCGAAATTGCCCTGCTCATCCAAAGGAGGCGTCTGTTCGGCGGCGCTAAAGGCCTGCCGCGCGGCGTGGTGACGGGGATTGATCAGCAACAGATGCCAGGCCAGCCAGAGCCGGTCGTCATTGGCTTCGCTTGAACTCAGCTCGCGGTTAAGGCTGATCTCGGCCTGCCGTCGATGGCTTTCGCGAAAGCGGTCGAGGCTGGCGCGCCCGCCGCTAAAGGCCTGCTCTAAACCCCGTTCAAACTGACGAACCAAACTCTCGATACGATCCTCGGCCAGCGCCAGGGAGCTGACCAGCAATAGCCCCAGCACCAGGATCATTGATCGACCAGCGGACAGCATGCCTTGGACCATTATTGGCCCCTCCTCTCAGCCAGGGTTGCGATTTGCAGTCTGGCGCCCTTTACCAGCGGAGCAACGAAGGCTCTGATCGCTCAGGTGTTGAGCGATTCCCGCGTTTGCGCCGAGGCGGGGCTGCCGACCGTCGACGACAGCCGCAGGGCCCTTGTCGCCGATCGACTTCGATCCCTCGTCTCCCGTCCTTCGCTATCCCCTAGTGGGTGAAGATGGGGGGCGCGGGGTTGTCGGCGCCGGGTTGCTGGGGCAGGCCTTCGAGGTCTGGATTCATGCGCAGGCGGTCGCGCCAGGTGGTGGGCGGGGATTGCAGATAGGCGGTAAGCAGGCTGGCGATGCCGGCGAGGGAGTCGAGGTGGATGCGCTCCCAGCCATGACTGGCGTCGACGCCAAAGCAGACCAAGGCGGTGCGGATATCATTGCCGGCCTCGACGGCGGTGGCCAAGTCCGAACGATAATAGCGAAAAACATCCCGCTGGTGGGCAATGCCATTATTACGGCAGAGTTCCAAAAGGCGGTGGGTAAGATGATAGTCGAAGGGCCCGGTACTATCCATCATCGATATGGTGACGCCCAATTCGCTGGAGTTCTGCCCCGGAGCTGGGGTGCCATTATCCACCGACACCATTTCCGCCACATCGCCGTGCAGCACCGCGGAGGCCCCAGAGCCGACTTCTTCGGAGATGGTAAACAGAAAATAGCTGTCCACGGCCGGGGTAATGTCGCCTTCGCGCATGGCGCGGATGGTGCCGAAGAGGGCGGCGACGCCGGCCTTATCGTCAAGGTGCCGGGAATTAATGAAGCCATTGGGGCTTACTTCGGTGCCGGGATCGATGGCCACGTAATCGCCGACATTAAAGCCCAGCAATTCCAATTGGCGCTTGGAATCACAGGGCTCGTCGACGCGAATTTCCAAATTTTCCCAGGCGGAAATTTGAGTGTCGATCTCATCGTTAAAGGTATGACCCGAGGCCTTAAGCGGGAGGATGGTGCCGCGGCGGCTGCCCTTATCGGTAAAAATGGTGACCCGCGCCCCTTCGGCGAAGCGGGCTGCCCAGTAACCAATGCGCGTGACTTCCAGGCGGCCATTATCCTTGATGTTTTTGACCATGGCGCCGAGGGTGTCGAGGTGGGCGGCGATGGCGCGCTTTGGCGATTCCTTCTGCCCTGGCATAAGGACGCGGATGGCACCGCGCCGGGTGAGTTCATAGCTGACGCCCAGGCGCTCACACTCGGCGACGGCCCGGCGCACCACCGCATCGGTGTAACCAGAGGGGCTGGGGATATTGAGGAATTCAACCATGAGATCGCGAATATAGTCGCGGTTAATGGGCAGGGCGGCAGCAGTCATGGTGGGGCTCCGGCGGTAGTGTGGGGGAAGAGCAGATCGACGAAGCGCTCCGCCGTGGGTTGGGGCTCATGATTGGCTAGGCCGGGTCGTTCATTAGCCTCAATCAGGCGATAGTCCGAGCGCGAAGGGTCGGCCACCATCATATCGAGTCCCACCACCGGGATGGCCAATATTTCGGCGGCGCGAATGGCAACCTTGGCCAGGCGATGGCTGAGGCGATCGGTGCAATCATGGATGGTGCCACCGGTGTGAAGGTTGGCGGTACGGCGCACCGCCACCTCGCGACCGGCGGCGGGCACCGCCTGCCAATCCAGGCCAGCGGCCTTGAGGCAGGCCAGGGTATCGCCATCGAGGGGAATGGTACTTTCGCCGCCGGTGGCGGCGGCGCGGCGACGGGACTGTTTTTCAATGAGGGTGCGGCAATCGCTAGTCCCGTCGCCAATAATACTGGCCGGACGGCGCAGGGCGGCGGCCACCACCTCGCCATTAATAACGAGAATGCGCAAGTCATCACCGCTGACAAATTCCTCTAGGATTACCCGGGCATCGATGGCGCGGGCCTGGGTAATTGCCTGATCAAGAGCCTCACGGCTGCGCACATCGACGCTAATGCCTTGACCCTGCTCGCCGTCCACCGGTTTCACCACCACCCGCTGATGGCGCTTGAGAAAGTTGTAATTATCAGCCTGGTTTCCTGTCATCTGCTGGGCAGGAACTTTCAGCCCGGCCTGGCGCCAGAGGCGACTGGTGACGGTTTTATCGGCACAGCGACTCATGGCGACGGCGGTGGTCAATTCCGAAAGGGATTCCCGGCAGACGATACGACGCCCGCCATAGGTGAGAGCGAAATAGCCCTGCCCGGGATCGATGGCTTCAATGCCAATGCCCCGTCGACGCGCTACATCAATAATAATTCGGGCATAGGGATTAAAAGTCTCATCGCTATGCGCCGGGGTGTAGAGGGGTTCATTAATCGGGTTATGGCGGCGTTTGACGCAGAAAACCGGCACCCGATTAAAGCCCAGCTTTTCATAGAGGCGAATAGCGCCGGTGTTTTCGGCCAGCACGCTCAGATCCATAAAGGCGCGGCCGCGCTGGGCGAAGTGGTGGGCGAGGTGGGTCACCAGGGCCTGGCCAATGCCGGGGATTTGCGCCTGCGGATCCACCGCCAGGGTCCACAAGCTCGATCCCTGCTCGGGATCGCGAAAGGCCCCCTGGTGATCAATGCCGGTGACGGTGCCAATAATGCGGCGATTGCTGCGCTGCTCGGCAACGAGAAAAAAAATGGTATCGCTATCGACGCTCGCCAGCACCTTTTCTTCGGGCACCGGCACCATATGCCGGGCCATAAATAAGCGGCGCATGGCCGCCGCGTCCTTTTTCCAGCGGGCGCGGCGAATACGCACATCGCTGGGGACAGCATCGCCTTTGAGGGTATCGAGGCGCAGGCGATAGGTGTGGGAGGGATCAAGGAAGAGCTCATGCGGGGCCGCTGCCAGCACCAAGTGGGGATCGCGCAGGTAGAGGGCGAGATCCCGGGCGCCTTCCCGTTCTTCGCTTAAAGCCCTGGCTACCGCCTCCGGATTGGCAAAGGTATGGCCAAAGATGACCCGCCCCCAACCGCAATCGACAATCGCCCGGGCCTTGCTTTGGTTGCGGAACTCAGAGTCGGGCTCTTCCCAATTGCGCAGGCTTACCGCGTCGCCGGCAATGCGCTGTAGTGCTGGTTCCCGCTGCACCTGCAAGGGGGTTTTGACTCGCCGGGAAGCCTGCTTGCCCACTTCGTCAAACTGGGGTGGCTGGCTGCGACTTTTGCTGCGCCCGGCCATGACTAAATTCCCTGTTCCTGCAGCCACAACTCCAGCAGGGCGCATTGCCAAAGCTTGCTGCCTTGGAGGGGAGTAATCTGCTCATCGGGCTTGGCCAGCATTTCATCGATGCGCTGGGGATTGAAAATGCCGCGCTGGCGGGCGGCCTGGCTATGGAGGCTATCGCGCACCAGTTCCAGATAGGGCCCGCGCAGGTATTTGAGGGCGGGCACGGGGAAATAGCCCTTGGGCCGGTCGATCACCGAGGCCGGGATGATTTTCCGCGCCCCCTGCTTGAGAATGCCCTTACCGTCCTCGGCGCATTTGAGATGGCCGGGGACCTGGGCCGAAAGCTCGACGAATTCGTGGTCAAGGAAGGGCACCCGCGCTTCCAGGCCCCAGGCCATGGTTTGGCTGTCGACCCGCTTTACCGGATCATCGACGAGCATAATCGTGGTGTCGAGGCGCAGGGCCTTATCGACGGCGGCCTCGGCGCCCGGCTGCGCGAAGTGGGCGGCAACCAGGGCGCCGCTATAGTCCTCGGCGTGGAAGCGGGGATGGACGTCGGCGCAGAATTCTTCATGGCTGCGATCGAAGAAGTGCTGGCGGTAGCAGGCCAGGGCATCGTCGGTGTCGAGGAGGGGGGGATACCAACGGTAGCCAGCGTGGATTTCATCGGCCCCTTGGCCCGACTGCACCACCTTGACGTGCTTGGCAACCTCCCGCGAGAGCAGGAAGAAACCAATATTGTCATGGCTCACCATGGGCTCATTCATGGCGCCAATGGCCTTGGGCAAGTTGGGCAGAAATTCATCGGTGTGGACGAAGATTTGGTGGTGCTGGGTGCCGAAGTGCTGGGCGATAATGTCGGAGTACTGGAACTCGTCCCCGCGCTCTTCGCCCACGCTTTCAAAACCGATGGAGAAGGTTTGCAGGCCCTGGCCAGCCTCGGCTAAAAGGCCGACAATCAGCGAAGAGTCAAGGCCGCCGGAGAGGAGGACGCCAACTTCCACATCCGCCACCAAGCGGCGCTTGACCGCCTGGCGCAGCTGCTGCATTACCGCCTCCTCCCAGTCCTCGGCGCGCCAGTGCAAACGATCTTCGGGGGTGGCGAAGGTGGGCCGCCAATAGCACTGGGTCGACATGCGGCCGTCAGCCTCGATGGTGGCGATGGTCGCCGGAGGCAGCTTGCGCACCCCCTTAAGGATGGTCTGCGGCGCTGGTACCACGGCGTGGAAACTCATATAGTGGTGCAGTCCCACCCCGTCGATATCGGTGTCAACCCCGCCGGCAGCGAGCAGGGCTGGCAGGCTCGAGGCGAATCGCAGCATGCCGGGGCGCTGGTCAAGGTAGAGAGGTTTAATCCCGAGGCGGTCGCGCAGGAGGTGCACCCGCCCCGAATCCCGCTCGTGGATGGCGCAGGCAAACATGCCATTGAAGCGCTTAACACTCTCAGCTCCCCAGGCATGCCAGGCCTTGAGGATGACTTCGGTGTCGCCCTGGGAGAAGAAACGATAGCCCAGCCCCTCAAGCTCCGATCGCAGCTCGTGGTGGTTGTAGATGCAGCCATTGAAGACCAGATTGAGCCCCAACTGGGCATCGATCATGGGCTGCTGGGCGCGCTCGCTTAAATCGATGATTTTTAGACGTCGATGACCCAAAGCCACCGACCCGCGGGCCAAGACCCCCGAGCCATCGGGCCCCCGCATAACCATCCGTTCCATCATCCGCGTTACCGCCGCAGCATCGGCGAGGCTGCGGTCAAAACGGAGTTCGCCGGCGATACCACACATAGGGGGTCTCCTCTCTGGCTAAGCCCCCATCACAGTCGAGGACCCAGGGGGTCAAGGAGCGTTTATGCTGACCCTGGCCCCGCATGCCCCATCCCAATAAACCCCCTGTCCCTACCTCCTTCCCTACCTCCTCCCTACCTCCTGCCTCACGCCATGCTGGCTGAGAGCCAGCCAGAGAGAACTCCGATTTGTCAGGTGGTTACGAAGCATGATCGACCGAAACGCCTCCCTGAGCCTCGCAATAGCCAAGCTAAAGGCAGCCTGGGGACTCAAAAATGCATGAAAACCGTCCCTATCTTTCAGTCAAATTTTTCCTGGGTCTTGGGTTATGTCGCAGGAGCGAGTATCGGGAATGGGGCAGGCTTTAAGAGAGTGCCGGCTCCATCAATCAGCAAAGTAATTTCGCCTGTCCCTTTTATGCTCATCGATCAGTGAAATGATTATGCTTGTCCCTTTTATACCGCGGAATGATTATGCCTGTCCCTTTTATTTGCTTGTCCCTTTTATTAATCAGCGAAATGATTATGCTTGTCCTTTTTATACCGCGGAATGATTATGCCTGTCCCTTTTATTATAATACCTTGCCTCTCTGGACAATTTGTGATTATGGGGGGAGAGCAGTTTTGAGCGACTATGCGATGAGGAGTCTGCCATGAGTCCGATGCCGTTGATTTCGAGTTTTCTCGAGCATTTTGTCCTGCTTTTTGCCCTCTTTGCCTTGCCTGGGGCTTTCATTTCCGCCTTGGTTGGTTTTTTCATCTATCGTGATTTCCAGAAGGCTACCGATACCACTAGCCCCGAGGATAAGTTGGCCCAGGTTCTGGAAGGCCATGAGGCGGTGCTGGGGAGTATCGAAGAAAACCATCAGGCGGTGCTTGAGCATGCCCAGTCTACCCGCGAACAGCAAATCTATGCCGCCCGCCAGGACGCTCTTAAAACTCTTGATCGCCTCATTCGCGACTACGCCAACGCTGGCATGCCGGATGATCTTCGTGTTGCCTGCGAGGCTGCCCTGCGCCTCGATCCCGAGCACGCTTTGGCCCTCAGCTATCTCGGCGAGTTGCAGGCCCTGCCGGCCTAGGTGTCGGCTTGGGTATCGCTGCCGTTTGAGCTAATATCGTGATCTCTGGTTTTGAACAGTTGCTGCTCGCCTTGATGGTGATCGGCATTATGTTTGGCATGGGATCAACCATTGATCTGGTTGATGTGCGACGGGCCCTGCGCACCCCGAAGGCGGTGCTCATCGGCATGAGCTCTCAATTTGGCCTTATGCCCCTCGTCGCTTATGGGCTGGCCCAGCTTTGTGGCCTCACCCCGGCGCAAACCGTGGGTCTGGTGCTGGTCGGCTGCCTGCCGGCCGGAACCACCTCGAATATGTTCAGTTATTTCGCCCGTGGTGATGTCGCCCTGTCGATTACCATGACCTGCTGTTCAACCCTCCTTGCCTTGGTTATGATGCCCCTGCTCTTGGGTTTTTATACCGCCGACGCCCGGGCCCAATTGGGCGCCGAGGGCCTGCATATTCCGTATCTGCAGATTATGATGACCTTGGTTTCGGTGCTGATTCCGGTGTCCCTTGGCATGTGGTTGCGTCGGGTATCGCCAGGCTGGGCGCGGGTGGCGGAGGATACCGCCGGTTTTCTTGGCTTTTTGGTGATTGTCGTTCTCATCGCTGGCTGGTTGCCGCGCAATCACAGTGAGCTCGCCGGCACCCATGGCGGCGTTCTTTTGGCGGTGGTGGGCTTGGGCGTTGCTGGCTTTACCTTTGGCCATGTCTGCGCTTGGCTAGTTGGCTGTCCGCCGCGTCATCGCCGCACCATCGCCCTGGAAACCGGCATTCAAAACTCGCCCCTCTCCTTCGCTATTATCCTAGTTAGTTTTCCCTTGGCAGTGGCCAATGAGCTGCTTTGGCTGCCCATTCTCTACGCCTTTTTCATCGTTATATCGGCCTCGGTGTGGACTTTGATTATGCGCCATCTGGGCCGCGAAGACGCCGAGGCCCATATCCATGCCACCATCTGCGAGCGCCTGGTCGCCCGCATTGAGTAAGCCCCGCAAAAAAAATCCTGGGCCGCTTGCGCGGCCCAGGATACGGGTGGAGCGTCACCGGTAAGCCGGGTTCTGTTGACGACGATCATTTGTCTGGGCTACGGCGTTGCCACCGCAACTCTAGCGCTCCTTTGGTGCCGTTAACGCGGGTCGCGCCGTGGTACCGGTCGAGCTTGCTCCAGGAGGGGTTTACCATGCCGGTTGCCTTGCGGCCCCCGCGGTGGGCTCTTACCCCACCCTTTCACCCTTACCACCGTCGGCGAACCGACGGGGCGGTTTGCTTTCTGTGACACTTTCCCTGCCTTGCCACCCGCAGCAAGACGGCTGGATTTACCAGTCTCCCTACCCTGTGGAGCCCGGACTTTCCTCGACGGCCGGCAGATGCCGACCCCCGCGATCGTCCAGTGACCTCTGTATAGTAGGCCGCGGCGGCGCCAGCCAAGCCTTGCCTGCCCCATCCGGGCTGCCACTGTCCGGCCATGGCGGAAACGGGACGCATTGTGGCGGTGGATTATGGCCGGGCGCGCATTGGTGTCGCGGTCTGCGATGCCCTGGGCATTAGCACCAAGCCCCTGGGCTTTATTCCGCGCAAAAGCGATGAGCAGGCGGCGCGCACCCTGGCCGCCCTGCTGCGCCAAGAACGGGCGGTACACGTGGTCATCGGGCTACCCCTGCATGCCCACGGCGATGCAGGAGAAAATGTGGCCTGGGTGCGCGCCTTCACCGCCTGCCTGGCGCGTTACTGCTCCTTGCCGATTACGGAAGTTGACGAGCGTCATAGCAGCCAAGAGGCCGAGGCGGCCTTGCGCGCCGAGGGCCGCTGGCCAGCCAAGCCCGGCGAAGTCGATGCCAAGGCGGCGGCCATCCTCCTGCGCCGCTATTTGGATGGCGAGCGCTAGTGTCCTGTCCACGAAATAACCATCAGAATTCAGCATCAGAATTCTTTACGGCGCAGGGCACCTGCCTGTCTAAGCGATGCTTTCAGCCGCTTCGACAATGGCTGCAGCAAGGCTCTGCATGGCCCTGGGGTCATCTACGGTCCAATTAAAACCCATCTCAAGGGTGTGGGCGCTGCGCCATTGGGCGCCGGGTAAATCCTGGGCGGCGTAGTCGACACCGGCGGCCAAAAGTTGGCGGTGCCACAGTACCGGTGGGCCTTGGTAGCCTTGGGGATTGAGGCGTTTCAGACGGTGCAGGGGCACCGGAATATAGACAAAGGTATCGACGCCGCGCTGGGTGAGGGCTTGTTGGAAGGCCGGGCGGCGGTCGGCATCACCGCGCCAGATAAGCGAAAGTAGGTGGTAAATGCCTTCGGCGCCGGGTTGTTCTTCGGCCATATCCACCAGCGGGCAGTTGGCCAGGCCGGCGCGCAGGGTAGCGGCATTGGCGCGGCGGGCAGCGTTTTCGCCATCCAAATGGGGTAGGGCCTGGCGCAGCAGGGTGGCGGAGATGGCGCAATTGCGCCAGCCCAATTGCAGGGCGTCCAAGAGCCCGGCTTCGCCGAGGCGCTGGGCGACGGCGGGATCCAGGCCGCGGGGATGCTTGCCATAGAGCCAGGCGCATTCGGCGGCGGCGCGGTCGCGGAAGAGGGCGTATCCGCCCTCGGTGCCGGCCAAGGGTTTAAGGCCCATACAAGAAAAGGCGGCGGCATCTCCCCAGTCGCCCACGCGCCGGCCTTGGAAGCGGGCGCCATGAGCCTGACTGGCGTCTTCGAAGAAGAGGACGCCGCGCTGGTTGCAGAGGGTCTGCAGGCCGGCGCAGTCAACGGGCTGACCGAAGAGGTGCACCGCCAGCACCGCCTTGCTTTGCGGGCTCAGGACGGCGGCAACGCTTTCGGGGGTGATCAGGCCGCTATCGCCATCGATATCGGCAAAGCGGGGAATGGCGCCAATGGCGAGGATGGCCGAGACCGTGGCCCCCCAGGTATAGGGGGAGGTGATCACCTCGTCGCCGGGGCCAATACCATGACCCAGCATAATCGCCTCGAGGGCGGCGGTGCCGGAGGCGATAAACCACGGGAGGGGGGCGCGCCCCCGAGGATCGGGGCCGTGGAAGGCAGCCAAATCCGCCTCCAATTCGGGGGCCCCCTCAAGCCGGGTCCAATCACCCTGGCGGAGGTGATCGATGACCGCCTGGATGGTCGATTCGTGGCGCACGGGATAGGGCGGGGGGCGATGGGAAAAGTGTTGCATGGGCTGAAACGTGGCGGCCTAAGGCGCAAGGCAATCAAGGAAGTGCCCAGCCGTCTACGCCCCTCCCATGTCGCCCACCCATGTCATGGTGCAGCCAATAAGGATGAACCAGCTGCGAAACGGTGTTGGCAGTGTTGAGCTTTAGTCGCGGAGCTTGCGCAGGGCGCTCGCCAACTCTTCCATTTCCCCCGGCATGGCCGAGCGCACATTGATCGCTTTGCCACCGGTGGGATGCGGAAAGCGCATGCGACTGGCGTGCAGCATATGGCGGGTGCACAGCACCGGGTCCCGGCGATCGCCATAGACGCGATCGCCGTAGAGGGGGTGGCCCATTTCGCTAAAGTGAATGCGGATTTGGTGGTGCCGCCCGGTGGCGGGTTCGACTTCTACTAAGCTGCCGTAACCGCCCAGGCGCTCCATCACCTTCCAGCGGGTCAGGGCTTCGCGGGCATCGGGGCCGCGTCCGGTGCCCCAGCGCTCAAAGCCAGCCTGGGCATCCTTCAGCACCAAATAGGTCCGGCGCTCGCCCTCTTCCCGGGGATAGCCGCGGACAATGGCGAGGTAGGTTTTGGCCACGGCATGTTCGCGAAACCAAATGCTGGCCAACTCTGCCAGTTTGGCGCTGCGGGCGAAGAGGACTAAGCCAGAGGTATCGGCATCTAGGCGATGCACCGGGTAGACGTTTCCGATACTATCGCTAAGCAGTTTTTGCAGGTGCCACTGCTTGCCGCCATCGGTGGGCGTCACGGCGAGGCCGGCGGGCTTGTCGTAGACTACCAAATCGTGGTCATCAAAGCGGATGCGCTTGGCCTCAAAGCGGTCGATCTGCTGCGCCTCTTCGGGCAAGCGATAGTCCACCACCTCGCCCTTGCGCAGACGGCGACTGCCGAAGGTTTCCAATTGCCCATTTACCGTCACCGCGCCGCTGGCGAGGAGGCGGCGCACCGCCCGTACGGACCAATTGCCGGGCAGGGCCTCGGCCAGATAGTGACCGAGATCAACCCCCGCTTCCGGAGCGCTGACCACCTGGGCGTGGGCTGAGGGTTTGTACAGCACCCCCTTGGCTCCGGCCCGCGGAGACCGGGTGCCGCGTTGTTGGGGGCCGCGTCGGCCAAGGGATGATTTGACGCCAGTCTGCGGGCGACGGGGACGGGGACTGGGCATTACGGTTCCCCTTGTACCAGGAGATTGAGGAATTCGTCGATGCCGAGACGTGGCCATTCAGGCACGTTTAAGGCCAAAGAACTGGCTGAAATGCTGGGCACGGCAGCGATGCGCTGCAGGCGGAAAAGGTAACTGGATGGATCGCCCGCTACCTCGAGATGGTTGCCCTGGGCGCGAATCAGGCGGTCGAATTCCTGCTCGTGGGTAAAGCGCAGATGGAAGTAGGGCTTAAGATCATGATTTAAGAGGCTGCTGGAGAGCACGGAATTTCCCCGCAGTTCGACATCCCACCACCAGTTGGCAGCACCGGCATCCTTGGCATCGCGGGCGGCAATGACGCCGCGCAGCCGAGATTGATCTTCGTTCCAGCGCCAATGCCCAGCCCGACCTAAAGGGCCATAACGCAGGATATCGGTGATCGTGGTCAGCTCCGAAAAGACGGCACCGCCGCTGGCATCGCCGCGGCTTACCGCCTCGGCAATATCCCGCAGATTGCCTTCAACCAAGGCCTCATCACGGACCAGGACCGCAATGAATGAACCATCGGCCTCAATCATCGCCTCAAGGAAAGGCACGTTAAATTTCTTGCAACTGATGCGCAGCCGATCATCACGGGTGCCCCAGAGAGACACCGAAAAACTCAGCATCTCGCCCCGCTCAATGGCGCCGTCCACCTCCTGGGCTGGGCGCACAATAATCCGGACATCGGCGGTAAAGGCCTGGCTACGGCCATAATGCCCAGCCACCGCCTGGGCGCGGGCGCTGGCATCGCCGCCCTGGGGGCGACTACAGCCAAGCCCTGAGAGCAAGCAGGCGGCACATCCCAAGAGTAACCAGCATCGCAACATGGGCGCATGCTGCCGTGGCACGGAGATTGCACAACCGGCGCCTAGCCGGGACAATTCGATGGTTGCCAGAGCGCTGCAGATTGCCAATCTGCAGCCTACCACGCCGACACCGGTAGATGAGGAGCGGTGGCAGAGTGGTTGAATGCACCGGTCTTGAAAACCGGCGGACCTACGGGTCCCGTGGGTTCGAATCCCACCCGCTCCGCTTTTTAGTTTCGAGGGGGCAAGCCCCTGCGGGCTCCCCCGGTCCGCACTCGCCTAGGCTCGTGCTCCCCCCGGCCGCTTTCAGGAGGCCGGCGCTGCGCGCCTCAGGGCTGGGGGTTTGGGGGCGTAGCACCAAGGATCCATATAATCGAGCGTGCTCGATGGAGCCGGAGGTGTCAAAGCCCCCAAGGGTAGAAAGCGCTTCGCGATTGTGTCCGCCCTTCCCTCCCTCGGCGGCTGTTGGGGGACTGCCGTTCCCCCCCCCTGCCCCCTGCCCTACTGGCGTATGGCGCTCACGGGGGGTTATCTTGGTTCGACACCTTTTGGGGGCTCTGCCCCCTTGCCCCCTGGAGTGCAGCTCTCGCGAGCGCGGCGTGGTTGGTTTCTGGACAGAGCTTCTCGCCATCGAGCGCTTGCGGTTGGGACTTCCTTGGGGGGTTACGGGATTGTGGCTTGCACCGGGGGGCTAAAGAGCGAATCCTTGGCGCAGAGCTTAAACCCGCGTGGGTGGGGTGTGGGGCCATGGGGGATGCGTAAATGGTGAGCCTTGGAACATCGGCGTTTTTGCTGGAATGTCCTGCCTGCAAGCACGAATTTTTGGTGCCGCGGCGGGCCGAGGGTAAGCGCATTGCCTGTCCGCATTGCCGGAAGGTGATTGTCGCCCAGGCCCAGGTCGAGCGGCAGTCCGATCCCTTGGTTGGTAAGGTCATCGGGGGGGTGAAGCTGACCCGTCGCTTGGGTGCTGGCGCTTTGGGGGTGGTCTATGAAGGGCAGCAGGAGAGTTTAGGCCGGCGCGTGGCGATTAAATTATTGTCGAAAAAGGCTGCCCGCTTTGAGGTGCAGGTTAAGCGCTTTCAGCGCGAGGCCAAGCTGGCGGCGCAGATTCAACATCCCAATGTGGTGGCGGTCTACGACCACGGCTTTGATCGCGGTGTGCATTATCTCGTGATGGAATTTGTTGAGGGCGGTACTCTGGCCCAACTGATTGAAGATGCCGAGCGCCTGCCCTGGCGCCAAGCAGTGGATGTGCTATTGCAAATCGCCCGCGCCCTCGAGCTCTTGGCCAGCCACGATATGGTGCACCGGGATGTCAAACCAGCCAATATTTTAATTACCAGCGAAGGGGTGGCCAAGCTCGCCGATCTCGGTTTGGCCAAGCAGGAAGACCCTACCGGCGAGGGTACTATGCTGACCATGCAGGGAATGATGATGGGCTCGCCGGCCTACTGCTCTCCCGAACAGGCCCGCGATGCCTCCACCGCTGGTCATGCCGCCGATATTTATTCCCTTGGCGCTACCCTCTTCCATGCGGTGACAGGGCGGCCACCCTTCCAAGGCAAGAGTGCCATCGAAACCGTGCGCATGGTTCTGAGTCAAGACGTGCCCGAGCCGATCTCCCTGGCGCCGGAGTTGCCGCAAGGGATTAACGATCTCATCCTTGATCTCATGGCTAAGCATCCGGGGGATCGTCCGCAGAATCCCTCAGAGCTGATCGGAGAGGTGACGGCGATTCTCGAAGCACCGCAGCGGGCGGCGCGGCGACGGGTGGTGCGCGATCGTTCTGGCGGGCGGGCGGCAACTCGGCGTAAAAGTGGTAATGGGCCAATCGTTATCGCGGTGCTAGTGCTAGGCATTCTGATTGCTGCCGTAGTAGCACTTATGCTGACGCGCTAACTGCGTGTACCGAGTGCGCCCCCCAGATGCGTCGCAGATCCTCAAGCACCTGCTTACCCGGGTGCACCAGCCAGCGTTCACCCACCGCCATATTGACGAGTACCTGATCCGGCGTGTGGACCTGGAATAAAAGTGGGCAGGCGCCCGGATTTTCTCGCAGGATGGCTAAGGTTTCTTGGAGGGCGCGGTCAAAAACTTTACCGCTGCGCAAGGTCAGAACAATTTCCTTGGTTAGCCGCTCGGCCAAGAGGTCTGCCGGGATGACATCGCTGATAATGAGACTGGGCAGCGAATCGTCTTCTTCGCTGGCTTCCATCCCTGCGCCCTCGGCAAGCAGTTCAGGATCCACCTCTTCGGCATCTGCTGTCGGCGTTGGTGGCGGCCGGAGGCGACGATTACGTTCGTCGACATTACCCTTGAAAATGGCGACTAAGTCATCGGTGCAATCGGCGGCGAAGCGATCAAAGGGCCCGGGCTCATAGTCGCCCCGGCGATTGCTGCGCCCGGCAAAAAGCACCGCTTCAAAACGGCCGCTCTCATCTTCAAGGGTGAGAATTGCCATCATCTTATTGCTTTTGGTTTTTATGACCCGCTTGCCAATGACCACCGCAGCAATGGCTAATTCCCCCTTTGGGCGCTGGGCTAGGTCGCGGGCCACATGGGTGGTATGGGGGGCGAGGCTTTGCTGATAGCTGGCGAGGGGATGTGATGACATCCAATAGCCGGTGAGTTGTTTTTCAAAGGCGAGACGTTCGGCCTCGCTAAAATCCGGGATATCCGGGTAGCTTTGATGATCGGCCTTAAACTGCTCGTCGGTTTCAAAGAGATCGAAGAGGGTGTTCTGCCGTTGCTCTCGACTCTTGGCTAGGCGCTGGCCACGATCGAAGGCCTTATCCATGGTTTCCAGTAGCGCACGCCGGTTGGTATGTAGGCGATCAAAAGCGCCGACCTTAATCAGTGCGTCCACGACTCGCTTATTCACCAAGCGGCTCGAGACGCGCTCGCAGAAGTCATAGAGGGAGGTAAATGGGCCAGAGCTTTCGCGTACGCTAATGAGGTGCTCGGCGGCTCCTTGGCCGATGCCTTTGATGCCGCCAAAACCGTAGAGAATCGCCTGACCATCGGGGGTAAATTCCCAGCCCGAACGATTGACATCGGGGGGCAGCACTTCATAGCCTTTGCGCCGCAGTTCTTGAATGAACTGCGTCATCTTATCCTTATTGCCCATTTCATAGATAAGGTTGGCAGTCATAAAGGCGACGTAGTGGTTGGCCTTCATGTAGGCCGTCCAATAGGCGATAAGGCCATAACAGGCGCTGTGCGATTTATTGAAGCAGTAACTCGCAAAGCCGAGGATCTTATCCCACATCAACTCGCATTCGCGGCGATCGAATTGATGTTTTTCCCATGCGCCTTCGATGAATTGTTCCTTGATCGCGGCCATTACCTCGGCCACCTTTTTCCCCATGGCCTTGCGTAAATCGTCGGCTTGGGAAGGCGAGAAGCCGCAGAGTTCGCGGCTAATATTCATCACCTGCTCTTGGTAGATATAGAGGCCGTAAGTTTCTTTCAGTACTTCTTCCAAAACCGGATGGGGATAGTCCACCGCTTCCCGGCCGTGTTTGCGGTCGCAGTATTGAATGTGCATGCCGGCCATCAGGGGGCCGGGGCGGTAAAGCGCAACCAGGGCAATCATATCCTCGAAGCGATCGGGCTGAAGGAGGCGGATGAGCTCCTGAAAGCCAGAAGATTCACATTGGAATACGCCTAATGTTTCGCCTTCCCCAAGCAGGGCAAAGGTGGCGGCGTCGTCCATCGGTACGCTGGGATAGTCAATATTGTGCGGAGTATCGGCCGGGGCAATTTGCTGAGCAATATCGGCGGCCTTTTTGAGGATGGACATGGTTTTTAGACCAAGGAAGTCCATCTTTAAAAGACCGCAGGATTCCACCTGGGACATATTGTATTGGGTGGCCGGCTTGTCTTTTATTTTGCATACCGGCACGTAGTGATGCACGGGGCCTGGGGCAATAATCACCCCGCAGGCATGCACCCCCAGGCTGCGGCCGAGATTTTCGACGCACATGGCGGTATCGAGAACAAGCCTGGTGCGCTCGTCGTTTTCGTAGCGCAGGCGCATCGCCTCCACCGCATCATACTCATCGCCCTTGAGCGGTTTCAGGCCAAGGCAGACGGGTATGGTGTGCTTGCCGCTTGGATCTTCGGGGACGAGATTGGCGAGATCTTGGCTTTCCTGGGGTGTCCATTCATAAGCGCGGGCGACATCTTTAATCGCCATCCGCGCCTTCATGGTGCCCAGGGTCATAATCTGGGTGACGGCCTCGTGACCGTATTTATCGGCCACATAATCGATAACCCGCTGTCGCCCATCCTTGCAGAAATCAATGTCAATATCGGGCATACTCTTCCGGCCCGGATTGAGAAAACGTTCAAACAATAGGCCGTAGCGCAGGGGGCAGATATCCGTAATGCCAAGGCAGTAGGCGACTAACGAACCGGCAGCAGAGCCACGGCCCGGGCCGACTGGGATATCTTGGCTTTTTGCCCAATTAATAAAATCCTGCACGATCAAGAAATAGGCCTCAAAGCCCATTTTTTCAATGGTGTCGAGTTCAAAGCCAAGCCGGTCTTGGTGTTCCTCGCTGATCGTTGTGCCATAGCGAGACTTCAGTCCATCGTGGCATAATTGTCGCAGGTAGTCGGTGACTCCCATGCCCTCGGGGCAGGTGAAGACGGGCAAGTGGTAGCCATCGTGAGGAACACCGGATTCGCGGCAGCGCTCGGCAATTTCGCCGGTGGCGGCAATGGCCTCCGGGCAGTCGGCGAACAGGGCAACCATTTCTGCTTCAGACTTGAAATAGAATTCCTGCGAAGGCATGCGCTTGCGCCGGGTGTCAGACAGGGTGGTTACTTTCTGGATCGCCAGTTGCACATCGTGGGCGGCCGCATCTTCGCGATTCAGGTAGTGACACCAATTGGTGGCCACCACCGGCAGGCCGCAGCGCTTGGCGAGGGCGCGATTGGCTTCTTTCAGGCTGACTGGCCCTTCGACGCCATGATCGGTAAGTTCAACATAGAGGCGATCGCCAAAGATGTCTTGTAAAAGACCGGCCTGGCGATCGGCTTCGCCATCGGCGCCAACTTGCAGGTGGCGGTTGAGAATGCCATATTCCCCGGCGCCGGTGAGGCAGATGAGGCCTTCGTTAAAGCGAGCGAGGCACTCCATATCGATGCGCGGTTCGTAATAGAAACCCTCTAGCCAACCCAGACTGATTAAGCGCATCAGGTTGCCATAGCCGGTGGCATTCATACTGAGCAGCACCAATTGGTGCATATCGCGGGATTTCTCCCCCATCCCTAAGGGGGCAATATTTACTTGGCAACCAAGAATGCCTGTGATCTCTGCCTTTTTGCAAGCGCCTTGAAATTCGTAGGCACCCAGTAGGGCCCCGCGATCGGTAAGAGCCACCGCATCCATGCCCAACTCTTTGGCCCGCGCTACCAGCCCACTGACCGTCGCTGTACTTTCCAGCAGGGTGTAGTGGGTGTGGGTATGGAGGTGGGTGAAGCCGCTCATGGGGGGCGCGGGTGCAATCAGAAGGACACGTTGAGATTCATTCCCAGCAGGGTGATATTCTTGTCCGGGGTGGGCTGGGTGTAGGCATAGGCCGCTTGCGCAGTTTGGCGATAGCCGAGGCCCGGCAGGAAGATGCCACCAAAGAAGTCGAGGCTGGTAAAGCGGTTGTACTGCCAGGAAACGGTGAGGTCGAACTCATTGCCGAAATGGGAGGCGCGGCCGCTGCCCGGCTTATCGATGGTGTAATAGCCCCAAATGAATTTGAGGTGAAAGGGGCGGGCGGCATTGAGGTGGTCAAAGCGGTATTCGGCACGGGCTTTAAAGGCGGTGAGATTGCCAACCAGCAGATTGCTGAGTTCGCCATAGCGCTCGTGTTCAACGATGAGGGTGTCGGAAACCCCTTCCCAGGGGGCGACGAAATTCTTAAAGCTGCTGTCATTGGGATTGGAATCGCCAGAGCGGTGATCGTATTGAATGCCAATAGTGGCATTGTTTTGGCCGCCTACGTCCCATTCCAGGCCAAGGCTATAGCCAAAGCCGCGCATCTTCTGGCCATCGGTCATCCGGCCTTCTTGGATTGCCCCCTCGCCGAAGAAGGTGAGGCCGCCGGCGAACTCCCATTCCAGGCCGAGGTAGTAGTTCCACAGCTTATCGGCGAAGACGGCATCCCGGCCCAGCTGCTGCTCGGCCACCAGGAGATTACGCTCTTGGCTGATGGAGCCGGTGACGAAAACCCGGCCATCGCCGGTGCCCTCGGGCTGCCAGTCCATGTGGATGCCGGTGAGGCTATTATTGCTGCGACTTACCGGATCTTGGCCGCGATAGCCGTCGATGCGGGCATCGCGGGCAGCATTGAGATTGAAATGGTAGGGACTAAAGGTGAGATTGTCCCAATTGTAGTGCAGGCGTACCCCATCCCAGGAGGTCACTGCCGGGCTATTGGCCCGACTGTCGTGGAGAAAGGCGCCTTGGCCGCGGCGGAGATTCCAGGACACCGGTTGGCGTCCAGCGCGCAGGTGCAAATTGTCAAACAGGAGGTGACGCAGCAGAACATTGGCATCACCCAGGTGGATGTCCTCGCGCGAACTTGGTGCAAACCGGATGCCATCGGCGTATTCGCCGTCATAGACGACGCTTACATTGGCTTCAACACGGTCTTCGATCTTAATCCTGGCGCCTAGTTTGGCGCGAATCCAGGTGTGATTGCGGTGGTCGCGATAATAATCCACCGCTTGGCCACTGGGTAGGGTGTGCGGGTTTGCAGGAAGACGATCGCCATGAAGATAGCGATTTTGGAAGATGCCTTCGATAGAGGCTTCACCGTAAAGGGTCTGTTGGATTTCAACCGCCGATAGGCTGCCCAGTCCGGCGGCGGCGAGCATACAGGCAGTGAGGGGGGATCGTCCCATGCAGATGGCTCCTCTCCAATGGTTGAGCATTGGCGCAGCCTAGCGCGGGATGGGCGCTGGCAATGGCAGGCCAAATGACAGGCCAAATGACAGGCCAGGGATCCCCGCCCATAGACGCTTATCTCAGGGCCAAGGTTTGGTCGTGCCGCTGTGGCTGGTTGCTGAGGCAGCGTTGAGCCTTGCCTAAAAGAGGGTGGTTTAGAAGGGGCAGACCTTAGTCTGCGACATCTGGAGAGTCCCGGCCGGCTAATATCCGGCGACTCACCGAACTATACGCTGATTTAACTTGCCTCGCTGCGTCACCCTTTGTATAGTGAGCGGCCCTGCAATAGAACATCCACGTCGTGTCCCCTGCTCAGAGGAGTGTCTTATGTCTCCCATCTCTTTATCCGAAACCGCCACCTCTGCCTGGACAAGTTTTCGCACCGGTAACTGGTGTGAGCGCATTGATGTCCCGGAATTTATTCAATTAAATTTCAGCGGTTACGAGGGAGACGAGTCCTTCCTCGAGGGCCCCAGTCCTCGCACCCAGGCTCTACTAGAACAGATGAAAGAGCTTTTACGGGCCGAGCAGGCAGCCGGAGGAGTGCTCGATATCGACACCACCTGCGCCACAGGCGTCAATGCCCATGCGCCCGGTTTCATGAACAAAGAGCAGGAAGTCATTTATGGCCTGCAAACCGATGCGCCGCTTAAGCGGGCGGTAAACCCCTATGGTGGTCTACGGATGGCTGTGGGAAGCTGTGAAGCTTATGGCCGCGAGTTTGCGCCAGAGTTGGTTGAGATTTTTACCAAGTACCGCCGCACCCATAACGAGGGTGTTTTCCGCGCCTACGACAAGGATGTGCTGGCAGCGCGTAAATGCGGCATTGTAACCGGCCTGCCCGATGCCTACGGACGTGGGCGTATTATCGGTGATTACCGCCGCGTTGCCCTCTACGGCACTGCCGCCCTGATTGCCGCGAAGAAGGCCGATCACACCGCATTGGGGGTAGAGGTGCCGACCGGGGAGCGCATTCAATTGTTGGAAGAGATTTCAGACCAAGTTGACGCCCTCAATGATCTCACCGCCATGGCTGCCGCCTACGGCGATGATATTTCGCGACCGGCACAAAATGCCCGCGAGGCCGTGCAATGGGTCTACTATGCCTACCTCGGCGCGGTGAAGCAGCAGAACGGCGCCGCCATGTCCCTGGGACGGGTGTCGACCTTCCTCGATATCTACATCCAGCGCGACCTAGACCAAGGGCTGCTTAGCGAGGTGGATGCCCAAGAGTTGATTGACCAATTTGTCATGAAGCTGCGCTTAACCCGTCAGCTGCGCACGCCTGAATACGACGAACTCTTCGCCGGTGATCCCACCTGGGTGACCGAATCCATCGCTGGCGTCTCTGAAGATGGGCGCCATATGGTGACCCAAACCAGCTATCGTTTCCTGCACACCCTCTACAATCTTGAGCCCAGCCCAGAGCCCAATTTAACCGTGCTTTGGTCGCAGCAGCTGCCAGAGAACTTCAAGCGCTACTGCGCTCGGGTGTCCATTGAGACCGGGTCCATTCAGTACGAAAATGATGATCTCATGCGCCCCCGCTTTGGCCATGACTGCTCCATCGCCTGCTGCGTTTCGGCCATGACCGTGGGCAAGCAAATGCAGTTTTTCGGTGCCCGTGCGAACCTTGCCAAGCTTTTGCTTATGGCCCTCAATGGCGGCAAGGACGAAGTCAGCGGGATTCAGGTGGCGCCAGTGTCTGCACCGGTGGGAGATGGCCCGTTGGATTTCGGCGAGTGCATGAACCGTTGGGTTCAGTATCTCGACTGGCTTGCTCGCACCTATGTCAAGGCCATGAATATCATTCACTTTATGCACGATAAGTATGCTTATGAAAGCCTGCAGTTGGCCCTTCACGATTCAGAAATAGAGCGTCTTATTGCCTATGGTGTGGCTGGACTCTCGGTGCTTGCTGACTCTTTCTCCGCCATTAAGTACGCCACGGTAACGCCAATCCGCGACGAGCGCGGGATTATTACCGACTTTAAGGTGGAGGGTGAATTCCCCTGCTTTGGTAATGACGACGACCGCGTTGACCAGATCGCGGTGGACATTCTGCGCCATTTCAAGGACACCATCAGCAAGTACCCCACCTATCGCAATGCACGGCCTACGGTGTCGGTGCTGACGATCACCTCCAATGTGGTCTACGGCAAGAAGACCGGCTCTACCCCCGACGGGCGCAAAAAGGGTGAGCCTTTCGCTCCGGGTGCTAACCCCATGCATCAGCGCGATCTCTTGGGTGCTATCGCGTCCATGAATTCGGTGGCTAAGCTGCCCTATGAGTGCTGCCTGGATGGCATTTCCAATACCTCCAGCTACACCCCCCATGCCCTGGGCCCCGATCTGCCTACCCGGATTGAAAACCTGGTTAGCCTGCTCGACGGCTACTTCGCCCAGCAAGGCCATCATCTCAATGTCAATGTCTATGACGCCGAGATGCTGCGCGATGCCATGGATAAGCCAGAGCAGTATCCCAACCTCACCATCCGGGTCTCGGGCTACGCGGTGAATTTCCACCGCCTGACGCGGGCGCAGCAGGAAGAGGTGATCTCGCGGACCTTCCACGAAGGTCTGTAGGCCCTCGCCATCCAAGTCGACTAGCGACTGACGCTGCGAACGACGAGCGACCATCAACGCTGATGGTCGCTTGCTCGTTTTTGGTTTACCCGTTGTGGCTGACAGCGATCCACGAATGGCCAAGGATGAATAGCGATTGGCCCTGCCACCGCTGGCTGCCCGGCAACGCTGCTGGGTGCTCGTCAGTCCTCAGTCGTATTTTCCCGGCCCTAATCCCGTCTAGCTATGCAGTACTCGGCCCAGGCAGTCGAGGGCGGCCTCCTTCACCGATTCGGAGAAGGTGGGGTGGGAATGGCAGATGCGGGCAATATCTTCGGCGGAGCCGCCGAAGGCCATAACAGCGACGATTTCCGCCAGCAGATCGGAGGAGCGGTGGCCAATAATGGCGGCACCGAGAATGCGATCGCTTTTGTCATCGGCGATGATTTTAACATAACCTTCGGTGGCATCGGCGGCGCGGGCGCGGCCATTGGCGGCGTAATTGAATTTGCCGACGCGTACTTTACGCCCCTGTTCTTTGGCTGCAGCCTCGGTTATGCCGACGGTGGCCACTTCGGGCTCGGTATA
This sequence comes from Planctomycetota bacterium, assembly GCA_007695355.1. Classification (GTDB taxonomy): domain Bacteria; phylum Planctomycetota; class UBA11346; order UBA11346; family UBA11346; genus REDP01. The sequence goes on along the minus strand of REDX01000161.1, from coordinate 3,713 downwards.
GACCACATTAGGAATCAGGTGATGGTCAAGGGTATTGGCCTGGCCGGCTAAAATTTCCGCCAGCACAACGCCTTCTTCTTCGGCCTTATGGGCTAGCATGGGGCCGTCGATGAGATCGCCAATGGCGTAAACCCCGCTTAGGCTAGTGCGAAAGTTATTGTCGACTTGAACCCGCCCGCGATCACTTAGGGCAATCCCGGCTTCGGCTAAACCGGCGCCCACGGTCACAGGCTTGCGGCCGACGCAGACGAGCACCTTATCGGCCTCAAAACTCACCGTTTCGCCTTTCGCATTGGTGGCGCTCAAGGTCACTGATTTTTTTCCGATTTCAGCAGATTCCACCTTGGTGGAGCAGTGGAATTCCAGGCCCTGTTTGCTTAAGGAGCGTTGCAGGGCCTTGGCGATATCGGCATCTAGGAAGGGGCAGATCTGGGGTAAAAATTCAACTACCTGGACCTGGGAACCGAGGCGGGCCCAGACCGAACCCAATTCGAGGCCGATAACACCGCCACCCACCACCACCATCTTCTTTGGCACCGCTGCAAAGGCGATGGCGTGATCGCTGGTGACAATGCGCTCGCCGTCGACGGGAAGTTGAGGGATCTCAATCGGCACAGAGCCCATGGCTAAAACAATGTGTTTGGCCTGGTACTCTTGGCTGGATGTCTTGCCGATAACGCGGACGCGGCCGCTTCCAAGCACTTCGCCGCGACCGCCGAGAACGGTGATGTTATTCTTTTTCATGAGGCCACTAATGCCGCCAACCAGGGTTTTCACCACCCCGTCCTTGCGCTGCATCATGGTGCTGACATCCAGCTTGGGGGTGCCCACCTTAATCCCGTGCTCGGCCAAATGATCACGGGTCATAGCGAAGCGTTCACTGGAATCGAGGAGCGCTTTACTTGGAATGCAGCCGACATTAAGACAGGTCCCGCCCAGATCCGGAGCTCCGCCTTCGGCGCCTCGTTTTTCGATAATTGCCACGCTCATACCCAATTGGGCGGCGCGAATGGCGCAGACATATCCGCCAGGCCCGGCACCAATAATTATGAGGTCAAATGCATCAGCCATATTCAATTCCTTAGTATTCTCGCTGCCAGCGACTTGGCGAAAAAGATCTTTTGGGGGTTTAGAGGCCTAACAAAAGGCGTTCAGGATTTTCGATGCAGTCCTTAATCCGCACCAGGAATCCGACGGCGCCAGCGCCATCAACAATACGATGGTCGTAGGAGAGGGCGATATACATCATTGGGCGAATCACTACTTGGCCATCGACGGCGACTGGGCGCTCTTTGATGGTATGCATGCCCAAAATACCTGACTGCGGTGGATTGAGGATAGGCGTGGACATGAGGGAGCCATAGACCCCGCCATTGGTAATGGTGAAGGTGCCGCCATCCATGTCGGCAATGCCTAGTTTACCATCGCGGGCGCGCTTCGCGTAGCCGCGAATAGCGCCTTCGATATCGGCGAAGGAGAGCTCTTGGGCCTTGCGCAGCACCGGCACGACGAGGCCTTTTTCCGTGCCCACGGCGATACCGATGTGCTGGTCGTGGGGGGTAACTACCTCGTTGCCATCAATGCGGGAATTAATGTCTGGATAGGCTTTGAGAGCACTGACCACAGCCTTGACGAAAAAGGACATAAAGCCAAGGCCGACGCCGTGGGTCTCTTGGAATTGATCTTTGAATTTCTTGCGCAGGGCCATGCACGCGGACATATCCACCTCATTGAAGGTGGTTAGCATGGCGGCGGTGCGCTGGGCCTGGACTAAGCGCTGGGCTATGCGCTGGCGCAGGGGGCTCATGCGGCGGCGCTGCTCTGCGCCTTCCTCGGCGGGGCTGGTGCTGGCGGGGGCTTTTGGGGCTGCCGGGCTTGGAGCCTTGTCTAAATGATTCAGCACATCGCCCTTGGTGATATGTCCCTTGGGGCCGCTGGCTTCAATGGCCTTGGCATCCAGTTTTTTGTCGGCAACCATCTGCTTGGCCGCCGGTGAAAGCTTGGCCGTATCGCCGGCGCTGATGCGGCCGGTGGTGGGGCTGCCATCGCTATTGGTGGTTTTGGCGCTTGGTTCTGGATTTGGGGCAGGCTCTAGGGCGCTGGTTTCACCGCTGCTGGGATCTGGTGCGCTGACGCTTTCGTCGATGCTGGCCACCACTGCGTCGATTTCGACGGTGTCACCTTCGGCCACCTGGAAATGAATTGCGCCGCCCACTGGCGAGGGAACCTCGGTGGTAATTTTGTCGGTTTCCAGTTCGTAAATTGGCTGGTCAACGCTTACCACCTCGCCTTCGCTAACCAACCAGCGGGCGAGGACTCCCTCGGTAACGGATTCGCCCATGGCGGGCACGCGGACATCAGTGGGCATAAAAACTCCAGGTTAAAACGCGAAGAGAAGAGCTAAGGGTTAGCGCGGACTAATCAGAAATCGGCGCCAAGCCAAGGGCCTGATCGATTAAGCGATCTTGAGATGATTTCCAGCGCGAGGCGCTGCCAGGAGCGGGGCTAGCGGCAGCCTTGCGGCCGGCATACTGTGGTTCCATGCCCATTTCTTGCAGGTAGGGCAAGACAAAGGTCCAGGCTCCCATATTCTGGGGTTCCTCTTGGCACCAAGTGACGCTGCAAGTTTTGCCAAAGGCCTTAAGCACGGCCGCTAATTGATCCCGGGGGAAGGGATACAGCTGTTCAAGGCGAATAATGGCGACATTGCTGAGGCCTTCGGATTCGCGCTTGGCATGAAGATCGTGGGCCACTTTGCCACTGCACAGAACCAGCCGATCAACCTGCTTGGCATTTACCGTGGTGTCACCAAGCACTTCGTTAAAGCGCCCTTGGATAAAATCATTAAGCGGGCTAGAGGCGGCCTTAGAGCGCAGATGGCTCTTGGGTGTCATAAGGATCAGCGGCTTGCGGAAGCTGCGCTTCATTTGCCGTCGTAAAATGTGGAAGTGCTGGGCGGCGGTGGTGCAGTGGGCGACCTGGATATTATCTTCGGCAGCCGCTTGGAGAAAGCGTTCGAGGCGTGCCGATGAATGCTCTGGGCCCATGCCTTCCTGGCCGTGGGGCAGCATCATTACTAAGCCAGAGACGCGATTCCACTTGGTTTCCGAGGAGGTGAGGAATTGATCGATAATCACCTGCGCGCCATTGACGAAATCGCCAAACTGGGCCTCCCAGATAATCAGCATATTGGGTTCTGAAAGGGAGTAGCCGTAATCAAAGCCAAGCACCGCTGCTTCCGAGAGAAAGGAATTATAGACGCAGAAATTAGCTTGCTCACTGGCGATATGATTGAGTGGCTTATAGCGTTCGCGGGTAGTGGTGTCATACCAATAGCTATGCCGCTGGGAAAACGTTCCCCGTCGCGAATCTTGCCCAGAGAGGCGAACTGGTGTGCCTTCGAGAAGGAGACTGCCAAAGGCCAATAATTCGCCCAGGGCCCAGTCGATATCCTTGCCCTCGGCAACGGCCTTGCCGCGTTCTTCGGCCATGCGCTTAATTTTAGGGTGGATTTGGAAGCCTTCGGGCCAAGTTGAAAGAGCTTTGCCAATGAGTTCAAGGTTGCTGCGGCTCACCGAAGTATCGGCAACATCATGGCGATAGCGGTTATCAAAGCCCTGCCAGTGGCCTTGGAAGGCCACCCGCGAGCGCTTGCTGCCCTTGCTTTTCACTGTGTCCAGCGCGTCCTGTAGTTGGTTTTTCATAATCCGCGC
>REDX01000226.1 GCA_007695355.1 Planctomycetota bacterium | reverse complement strand
CAGTAACCGCCGTATACGATGAGTACGTACGGTGGTGTGGGAGGACGGCCCCCGCGAGGGGGCCTCCTACCCGATGGTTAACCCATTGTCTGATCAGACCTTGCGGCGCTTGCTCAGTTCGGGGGTGCTTTGTACGAAGTCGAGCATCGCCTTCACCTTGCCGCCGAAGAGATCGTTGCGGACCTGGACCAGAATGTCGGTCTTGTAGGTCTGCTCGTCGACGCGGGGGGTAAACAGGTGGCTGCGGCCTTGGGCGGTTTGCTCAAGAACGCCGCGCTTGGCCAGGTTACGCATCACGGTGAGGATGGTGGTGTAGGCCAGCTTGGGGGCGCCGGCTTCGTCGTTGAGGGCGTCGTGCACGGCGTGCACGGTGCTGGGGCCCTTTTTCCAGATGTACTTCATGACGCGAAGTTGCAGGGGTCCGATGACGTCCATGGTGTCTCCTTGAGGGTGACGGGTGATAGTGGGAACGAGACGAGATGGTCAAGACCGACGCGGTCAATGACCCTTCGTTTCTTGCTTCTTAACCGGCTACGGACCCGTGGGTCAGGTGTTGGAAAAGAAAAGGGGGGGTGGTTGGACCCCCAATTAGGTGAGTGAGAAATTGGAGAGTTTGCGGCAAACCTCAGAATCACACACCGTGTTAGACTCGCAGTGTAGTACCATTTGGTGAAAATCCAGTAGTATTTTTGCCGCGATCTTAACACCCGGTTTGCGCTTATATCAGCCTCTGCGCTCATTGCCTCAGAGGGGCCTTGATAGGTGTTAGCCCTGCGAATCCTTGGAGGACTAGGGCTTTGACACCAGGGGGCCTGCGATTTCCAGCCAGGCTTGGGCCATAAGCCAATGTCCTGCTGGTGAGGGATGAACACCGTCAGGGGCCCAATGGGCGGCGGGGGCTCGTTTGCAGGCCTCATCGAAATGTCGTTGATAGGGTATCAAGCGGGCTTGGTGCTTAGCTGCAAGTTCGGCAATGGCGGCTTGGCGCGGACGCAGGTCATCAAACCAGCGGTCTTCCACGACTCCGCAGGGAAGCGCAAAGGGCTCGCCGATAATGAATTCCACATCGGGAAGCCGTTCGCGGGTATCGCTGAGGAGAAGATCGTAGGTGCGGATAAAGCGCTGGATGTCTACCCCCGCATGACGCTGAAAAAGATGCCAAGTTTCATTAATACCAATGAGTATGGAGAGGAGGCTGGGGCCAAGGTTCCAGATATGCTCTTGCGCCCGTGCCGCCAGATCAACTATTCGGTTGCCGCTTAGGCCGAGATTGCGCAGTTGTGGGGCTTCTATTCCATACTGAAAGGTGAGTTGGGCCCCTATCATCATGGCGTAGCCACGGCCAAGACAGAGCCCCATCTGATCCGGGTCACTGCCGAGATCTTGGCTATGGTCGCGCTTACAATCCGTAATGCTGTCGCCCTGGAAGAGGATGCGGGGTGGGGTGCTGTGTGGCATGAATCAGCTCGGGGTTGATGGTGGGATTCATCGGCTAAGCGACGCCATACTGGCATACAGCCTGGGGTCTGCTAGTCTAGGTACATGAGCCTTGAGCCCCGCGATCTTACGCTGCGTGTCATCGAACGCTTAAGCGACATTGGTATCGCTCTCACGGGTGATCATGATGAGGAATCCTTACTTGAACGCATTCTCGTCTGCGCCAAGGATCTCAGTCGCGCTGACGGTGGTACCATTTATTCCTTGGGCGAGGATAACCGCCTGCGCTTTCGCATTCTGCACACCGATAGTTTAGGCTTGGCCCGCGGTGGTAAGTGGGGGGCCATCGACGACCTGCCAGATATCCCCCTCTACAATAGCGACGGCGAAGCGAACCACACATCGGTGGTGGCCCACGCTGTCCTTAGTGCCTCGACGGTGGTGATCGACGACGCCTACCAGGTGCGTGAATTTGATTTTTCGGGAACTCGCGCCTTCGACGCCCGTACCGGCTATCGTTCAACCTCTATGCTGACGGTGCCCATGCGCGATCATCGCGATGCAATCATTGGGGTTTTGCAATTATTGAACGCTCAAGACTCAGAAGGGCAAATCGTGCCCTTCGATCCGATTACCGTGCGGGTGGTGGAAAGCTTGGCCTCCCAGGCATCGATTATGCTTACCAATGGTTTATTGGCCCGCCAGGTATCGGATTTGTTCGAGAGCTTCGTCAAGCTGATCGCCCACGCCATCGACGAAAAAAGCCCCTATACCGGCGGCCACTGTCGGCGCGTACCGGTATTAACCATGGCCTTGGCGGAGGCTGCCCATGCGGCTGACCAGGGGCCGCTGGCGGATTTCCACCTCAACGACGACGATCGCTATGAGTTGAGCATTGCTGCATGGTTGCATGATTGCGGTAAAATTACCACCCCTGAGTGGGTAATGGATAAGGCTACCAAATTGCAGCGCATCCACGATCGCATTGACGAGGTGGCGACGCGCCTGGCCTGCTGCAGTCGCCAAGTCGAGATTGAGTATCTTCAGGCCCTTGCCGCTGGAGAAGATCAGGCATCGGCTCGCCGTGAACGCGATCGCGCGCTAATGAGTTTGCAGGAGGATTTAGTTTTCCTGCGCCAAGTAAATCAAGGTGGCGAGTGGCTTGATGATGCCGCAATAGATCGCATTGCCTCGATTGCCGGACGCCAGTGGTTAGATCTTGCAGGTACCTGGCGTCCTCTGCTCAGCGATGAGGAGGTTGCGAATCTTTGCATCCGGCGCGGCACCTTACTCCCGCAAGAGCGTGAGATTATCAATCACCACATTGTCGCCACTATCGAGATGTTGGAACAGCTGCCGTTTCCGCGGCATCTGCAGCGCGTACCTGAAATTGCCGGTGGCCATCACGAACGCATGGATGGCAAAGGCTATCCCCGAGGCCTCACCAAGGCGCAAATGTCGGTGCCGGCCCGCTGTATGGGGATTGCCGATATATTCGAGGCTCTGACCGCCAAGGATCGTCCCTATAAACAGCCGATGACGGTGTCCCAGGCGCTGACTATTTTGGCGAAAATGGCCGCCGAACAGCACGTTGATGCGGATCTCTTCGAGGTTTTTATGCGCTCTAATGTTTGGAAGAATTACATGCGCGAGTACCTCAGTGCCGAGCAGTGCGATGAGGTAGACACCGAGGCTCTGATTACGCTTTCCCGTGTCGCACCCGATAAGCTCGGCGGATTTGCTTAACCGGCCACGCCGCCGCCGGGGGGCCAGCGCCGAAGCGCTCGCGCAGATGTTGCTCAAGATAGGCCGAGAGATCGACGCCGCTTTTTTCCGCAAGTTCGTTGGCGATGCCATCAAGGGTACTGGCGGGAGTGATAGCAATGCCACAGTCCCAAGCACAGCTGAGTAAAGCGTGGGTTTCCCGTTGTCGTCGTCGCCAGGAGGGGTCCCCATGGCGGCATTGACGCCAGAGGCTGCGTAAAAGCAGGATCGCCAAAAGGCTTGGTGGTAAGGCGAGGCTTAGCCACCACCAGGGGTGATCGACGAGGCTACCAATGGCCTGATGGTCCTCTAAAAATTCTTCGGCATTCCAGTCCTCTTCGCCATCGAGGGGAATGCCAGCAGCGCGCTCTTGCAGGCCGGCGGGAGGGGTGGTATCCAGGCGTACCCAATTCCCATGGCGATCGCGGAATTCGCTCCAGGCATGGGCATGGAGAACTCGAAAGGTGGCCCCGCTGCCATCCCATTCATCGCTGGCATAGCCAAGCACCGGACGCGCGGGATGGCCGCTGGCCCGCAGTAGTGCCACCGCAGCGGTGGCGAAATACTGGCAGTGTCCCTGCCGCTGCTCGTCGCCGCCAAAGAGAAAGGCGCGCAGATCCCCAGCCGGACCGGGCAAGGGGCGAGGTAGTTGATGCAGGCTATAGCGGTTGCGTCTCCGCAGCCAATCGTGGATAGAGGCCGCGGCAGCGGTGCTAGACATGCTACGCCAACGGTACAGGTCGGGAAGTTGCTGATTGAGAAATTCCCGCACTACCGCCGGGAGTTCCAAATAACGCTGTGGATGGTCGTCTTCAAAGGAGGGGCTAGGGGAGGCGCTGCCGCCAAGATCAACCGCGTAGCGCCGAGGGAATTGCCCCAGCCCTGGGCGGAAGAGATTGCCATCGCGATCGCCAAGCAAGCCGTACAGATCTACCAAGGCACTGTGGTCAGGTCTTAGCACCATATCGCCAGAGCCGCGACTGCGGAATAGCGTCGCCATTTCGGGTTCATGGTGGTAATGCAAGGTGGGAATTGTCTCAAAGCGTCGAATGGGCACCCCCGAGGCGCGCCAGGTCACCCGATCCTGTACCAAGACCAATTCTGGCACCGTCATCGCTCGCAGGTAGACGAGACTGCCCCTGGCCATGGTTGGCGGCTGATCCCAGAGCAGCCGGGCGGCGAGGGTAGGGTCCTGATCGGTAAACATATTGTCATCGAGGCTGATGCTTTGACTGAGGTCGATCTGATGCTCGCCACTGGCTACGGGGGTGCCGTTGCCCCCATCAGCTTCGGCGATCTCCGGGGTGAATTGCGTGCGAATGGCGGAGGCCGCGGCGGTGGCCACCAGGGCCAGCAGCAGACAGGCGATAGCCGCCTTGCCCCAGGGCTGGGCAAGGAAGGGCTTGCCCACATTAACGTGGTCGTTGCGGGAATGTAGGCCGCTGCTCCACTCCTGCAGCCACAGGCAAAATAGGATGAGGCCCAAAAGGGCGCTGGCTGTCCACCACCGGACCTCGCTGAAGCCGGCCAACAATAGGAACTCGCCGGCAATTAAGGCGGCTGCCACCTTGGCCATATGCAGCCGCGATGGCACCAAGGCCCAAAACACCAGAACCATACGAATCCACCCGGCAAAGGCGGTGCTCGGATCGATTACTCCGGCAAATCCGCGAATGGACCCATCGAGATAGATGGTCCAACCATAGCTGAGCAAACCAGCGCCCAAAAGGCACCATTCAGGCACAAAATAACGGCGCCATCGCCAGGGCATCCATTCGGCAACCAGGGCGGTGGCGGCGAGGGCAAGCACCGGCCCGGCAGCGGCATCATAGGTGACAGCTAAATAGAGAGCGAGGGCAATAATTAAGCCACTATGGCCGAGGCGCAGGAAATGGCGCTGGGAGCGGGCGTGCACCGTATTATCAACCGCATCCATATGCAGGGGTAGGCCATTAAGCATCATCGTATGTGTCGCCCCATGCGCACTAACTCTTCAGCCTTGCTCAGGCTGATGACCAGGGCCTGGACATCGGCGGGGACCTGCAAGCCCTCTTCGAGGGTGAAGATCAAGCAAGCTTCATGGCGGGGCAGGCCTTCCAGGGCAGCATTGGCATCACCGCATTCAACCATGGCTAAGTACTCAAGTAGGGTTTCCCGGCTGCCCTGGGCCATGCCATTGCCCAGCCACGCGCCTTGAAGCTGCACTTCCCAACCGGTTTCAAGAAAATGCACAAGGGTGGTGGCGGTGGCACAGACCAAACGTTCGAAGCGTGAGCTATGACGCTGCGGCCCACGGTGGTCGAGAAATACGGTTAATTTGCGGGCCTGCGGCGCATGTCGCTCGGTGACCTGAATGCTGCGGCAGCGGGCGCTGGCCCGCCAGTGTACGCTGCGCATGGTGTCCCCGTAGCGGTAGGGACGGAGGTGGGCCACTTCATCGGTGCCCGGACTTATCGCGTGAAAGCCCGATTCGAGCCAACCGAGGATAACTTCCAGGGCCTCTGGACGAATATTGCCCAAGGCGGGAAGAACTAAAACTTCGCTGCTGGTAATGACGGGAAGGCTTACGCGCATCATGCCGAAGGGGCGACTGTGGGCGATAATGAGCGGTGGCAGGGGTGAGAGTCCGCGCCGAGTAAGGCGGGTTGGCCACCACAGTCGCAGTGGAGCAGGGCCAAGGCCGGGAATTCGGGCCAAATGTAAACTGCCCTGCTCTAAAGCGACTTCCAGTTCGCAGGGCCCCTGCGCTTGCGGGCTGCGCAGCTGCACTCCGAGACTGGTAATCTCATGCGCCACTACCCCATGGGGAATCAGCCAGCGCCCGCTTATGCCGGTCATCGCCCGCGGTGCCAGCCACCAGGAGCACAGCCAGGCCGCAGCAAGGGCACAGGCAATATAGATGGCGGCCCCGCCGCTTTGCCACCAAAGGCTACTGGCAAGGACTGGAATGGCGATCAATGAGAGCCAGCCGAATGCGGTTGGCCGCTGCCGCAGCGCCGTGGCTGGGGGCTGGCTGATCGCCCTCGGGGCGAGGGCGGTGGCAGATGGCGCACTCACCTTCATGGCTCAGGCAATCCAGCAGGCCTGCTGCTGAGGAAATGGGCAAGGGGAAGAAGGGTTTTCATAGCAGTCAGCGAGGGGCCGGTAGACGTTCTACGATGCCCTTTATGATATGTTCAGCATTGCCGCCAGAACGCGTACTGACGCGATGCGCCAGGGCTGGCACGGCCAAGGCCTGAATATCGCTGGGGACAACAAATTCCCGTCCCGCCAGCATTGCCGCTGCTTGCGCAGCGCGCTGCAATCCTAGAGCCGCACGGGGGCTGGCGCCAATGCTAATAGCGCGGTCGCTGCGGGTCGCATTAATGAGTTCCAAAAGATAAGAGCGAACCTCATCGCTGACCATAACCTGTCGCGCCAGTTGGCGTAACTCATTGGCGGTATCCAGGGGCATCACCGTCACCAGTTCCTGCAATTCCCGTTCCGCCCCATCGGCGGCAAGTAATTCGATTTCCCGCTCCCGCTCTGGGTAGCCTAGGCTGAAGCATAGAAGGAAACGATCGCGCTGCGAATCAGGGATGGGATAGGTGCCAACATGATCGACGGGGTTTTGCGTGGCGACGCAGAAAAAATTCCGTGAAAGCTGGCGAGAGCCGCCATCGACGGTTACTTGTCCCTCACTCATGGCCTCTAATAAAGCGGATTGGGTCCGCGGCGGGGTGCGATTAAGTTCGTCAGCGAGGAGGATATCGCAAAAAATCGGCCCCGGATGGAAGACGAAACGGCGCTCTGATTCATCATAGATTGAGAGGCCGGTAATATCTGCAGGCATGAGATCAGGGGTGCACTGAATACGCTGGAAATTGCCGCCAATAGCGTGGGCCAAGGCCCGCGCCAGAGTGGTCTTACCAACCCCGGGAATATCTTCGATAAGGACGTGGCCACCGCCAAAAAAAGCCGTCAAAAGCAGTTCAACCGCTCCGACTTCGCCGCGGTAAATGGTGCCAATGCGCTCTTTGAGGCGTTGCAGATACACCAGGGTCTCGCTGCTGGGGGGCGATATACTGCTTGGTGCCATAGCATCTCCTTAAGACAATTGGCCATTTACGGCGGAAAAGATCAGGCCTCAACGGTCAACGAAGTAGGGCGGCCGATGGTTCATAAGAAGCGGGCCAGTAAACCGCAGTGTTCCTCAAGGCCATACATGAGATTGAGGTTTTGCACCGCCTGGCCGCTGGCTCCCTTAACCAGATTATCGAGGGCGCTGGTAATCACCACCTTGTGCTCGCGGCCAGTCTCGCTTTCGCCGTCCACCGCCATATCGCAGAAATTGCTTCCACTGACATGGCCAACTTCCACCTCGCGGCAGCTAGGGCGCAGGCGGATAAAGGTTCGCCCCTGGTACTGGGACTGCCAGCAGGCCCGGCAGTCGGCGGCGCTGAGGCCGGGGCGCAGGCTGAGGGTAATGGTGCTATGGATGCCCCGCACCAGGGGGGCGAGGTGGGGGATAAAGCGCACCTGCACCGGGGCGCCGGCGGCGGCGCTGCACTCCTGGCCAATTTCGCCGCAGTGCTGATGACCAATGGCGCGATAACTATGCAGATTGCCGCTCATCGCATAGAAGAGATTATTATTGGCCTCAACAAAACGCTTGCCGGCGCCGGAGACCCCGGAATAGCCAATCGCGCTTATGTCCTGGCTGAGGTCCACCAGGCCGGCTTGCAGCAGGGGGATAAGGGGGAGGAGAATGGAGGTGGCATAGCAGCCGGGATTGCCCACCACCCGCGCCCGAGCGATGGCCTGATGGTGGATTTCGCTCAGCCCGTAAACCGCCTCGCCGAGTAATTCCGGGCAGGCATGGGCATCGCCGTGCCATAGGCGATAGTCGGCATGGTTATGCAGGCGGAATTCGGCCCCGATATCGACAATCCGCAGGCCGGCGGCGAGGAGGTCTGGCACCACCTGGGTGACCTCCGGGCTTTTCTTGCAGAGAATAATCGCCTCGGCACCGCTGGTGCGGATGGCCTCGGGGCTATCGGGGGCCAGGGTGAGGTCGCATTGGCCGGCCAGTTCCGGCACTGCGCTAGCTAAGGATTGGCCGCCGAGGCGGTCGCTTCCCACATGCACGAGATGGAAGTGGGGGTGGCCGAGGAGGGCTTTGACGGTACCCTCGCCGGCATAGCCAGTGGCCCCAAGAACCGCCACGGGGATGCTGTGTGTGCTCATGGGCCCCAGCATAGTCCCCGTTGCATGCAGTAAACACGGGGCCCTAAAGGGGGACTCATGCTTAACCGCGTTGTTTTGATCACCGGCGCTTCATCCGGCATTGGTGCCGCCGCTGCACGCCGACTCGCGCGCTCATCGCGTCTCGTCTTGGTTGCTCGTCGCGAAGACCGATTGGCCCAACTTGCCAAAGATATCCGTGATGAGGGCGGCGAGGTCCACACCATCGCCACCGACCTCTTGACCCCCGGCTGCGAAAACGCCATCGTCGATGAAACGGTGCAGGCCTTTGGCGGCCTTGATGTGCTGATCAATAATGCGGGGGTCTTCCTCACCGGCCCCCTGGCCGAGAGCGACGCCGGCACCATCGATGCCGTTTTCAATCTCAATGTCCGCGCCCCCATGCTGCTCACCCGCGCTGCGGTGCCCCAGCTCAAAGCCAATGGGGGCGGTTGGATTATCAATATCTCTTCCATTGCAGCCGTGCAGGTCTTCCCCGGCTGCGGCGTCTATGCCGCCGCCAAGGCCGCCCTCGACCAATGGAGCCGGGTGATTCGCGAGGAACTGCGCGTCGATGGGGTGCGGGTGAGCGTGGTTTCCCCCGGCGCCACCGCCACCGAGGCCTGGGGCGATGCCCTGCCCAGCGAGCGCATGTCCCGGGCCGAAGACATTGCCGCCGCCATTCACTACTGCCTAGATCAGCCGCCAACCGTATCGGTAGACCAGATCGTGGTTACCCCACCGGCCGGCCCCTTGTAGGATCAATACTCGCCCAGGACGCGCTTGCGCAAAATCCGGATAATCCGGGGAAGCAGCAGGGCAACCATTATGAGGCAGAGCAGAGGGCCCCAAAGCAGGTGGCTACTCAGCTGCCCCTGTAAAAGCCAGCAGCGCAGCCCCTCGGCAAGATGATGCAGGGGATTGATCCCCTGCCATACCTGCACCGCCAACCACTCGCTGTGTAGGGGGAAGTAGGTGCTACTGGTAAAGGCGATGGGCATAATCACCAAGAAAAACGGCAGATTCATATGGTCGATATTGGGCACGATGGCGGTAAAGAGCAGCCCAAAGCAAGCAAAGGCAAGGCTGGTGACAAAGAGGAAGGGCAGGGTTGCCGGCAGCCACCACCACTGCCAATCCAGCTGGCCAAAACCGTGGAAAACCAGGAGGACCAGCATGACCAGCAGGCAATAGGCGCAGGCCAGTGCACTGGCCCACAGCACCTCACCCCAAACCACATGTTCGAGGCGCACCTGGCTGCAGAGCTGCCCCTCCCAAACCCGCTGGTAGTGCATGCGGATAAAGGCGCCGAAGAGGGACTGAAAGAAGGCGGTCATAAAGGCGGTATAGGCCAGAATGCCGGGGGCAAGGTAAGTGAGATAGCTAATTTCCTGGCCCCGCCACAGTACCCCGCTCATCTGCGAGCCCAGACCAATGCCAAAGGCCAGCAGCAGAATCAGCGGTTCGCAAATGGGCGGCAAGGCAGCGGTATACCAATGCCGAAGATGCACCAAAACATGGCGCGCCATCACCGCGCGGGATTGCCACTGTAGGGCCGGACGAAAGGCGCTCATGGGGTGGCCCCCTTGGCCAGAGTAAGGAAGAGGTCATCAAGATTGGGCGAGCGCACCTCGAAATCGGCCTGGGGAAAGGCGAGGGAAAAGGCCGCCAAACCCGCCGCATCGAGGGGAAAATGCAGGGCGCCCAGCACCCGATTGGCGGGATTGCGCTTGGAAATGCGCAGCCACTGCTCAACCTCCTCCACCAAGCGGCTTTGATTCGAACGAATCACCACCACATGCTCGCCAACCAAACGGCCCAAAACCTGCTGCGACGAACCCTGGGCGGCAATCTGCCCCTCGCGCAGAATAATCAAAGCATCGCTGAGGCGCTGGGCCTCGTCCATATAATGGGTGGTGAGAATAATCCCCAGTCCCTCGGCGCGCAGCCGATCCACCAAATCCCACAGCGCCATACGCGCCTCGGGATCCAAGCCGGTGGTGGGCTCATCAAGGAAAAGCAGGCGCGGTCGGTGCACCAATGCCCGGGCAATACCGAGGCGACGGCGATAACCGCCGGAGAGGGTTTCCGGCCGCTTATCGGCATAGGGCCCAAGATCGAAGAGCTCTAAAAGCTCGGCCACCCGTGCCTGCATATCCTGGATCCGCGGCCGGAAATAGCGCCCCTGCATCAGCAAATTATCGCGCACCGTAAAATCGGCGTCAAAGGTATCGTCTTGGGTGCACACCCCCAATTGGCGCAGGGCGGCATCGGGATGCAGCTGCAGTTCATGGCCGGCAATACGCACGCAGCCAGCATCCAGGCGCAGCATCCCCGAGCAGCAGCGCACGGTGGTCGACTTCCCGGCGCCATTGGCGCCCAGCAAACCGATCACCTGCCCGGCCCGGCACTGGATATCAATCCCATGGAGAATCCGCCGCCCACCCAGGTGCTTAACCAGGCCCAGGCCCTCTAGGAGGGGACTGCTATCACGCAAAGCATTCATGGCGGCGCATACTAGGCCCAAACCCCCTGACGCTACCGGCGATCGACCCCGCGCCCCCCGCGCCCCCGCCATTGCCGCGATCGGC
>REDX01000228.1 GCA_007695355.1 Planctomycetota bacterium | reverse complement strand
TCATGGAGCTGGGATTATCCCCCCAGCCAGGGGCTTGAAAAGTAACTTACAAGGGTGGGTTTCAAACCCACCAGACCGCTTACGCACCAAGCCCAATCGGCGATGCGGCAGTCACCCTTATGCGAAAAATCTCTGGTGGGACTCAAGTCCCACCCTCCGGGCGCTTGCGCGCTAAGCCCAACCGCCAGTGCCTTCCTACTCCCCGGACTGCAGCCCCGCCGAGCGATCGGCGGGGAGGCGGTAGGTATGGGCGATTTCGGCGAGGGCGGCAACGGCCTCCGCCCGTTCTAGCACCATAATTCCACCCTGGCCGACAGCGAAGACGACGTAGGGATCCTCACCTTCCTCAACCAGCTGCACTAGGTGGGCGAGGGACTGCACGGTTTCGCCGTCGACGGCCTCCACCACCTGATTGTTCACCCCGTGCCAGCCGAGATTCACCCGGTGCGGGAGCACCCGCATGAGGATGACGATTTCCTCGCGCAGATCACCCTCATCGGGAATGCCATCGAGGTAGCCGAGGAGATTACGCGGCGCCCGGGTCCACCATTCGCGGCCCCAGCTGGCGAGGAAGTCTCGGGTGAGAGGGGTGAAGATCAGGCCACCGTAGACATAGAAGTCCGGCCGGACATCAAAGCGCTGACCGGGCACCAATTGGTTGTCTTCCCGATCTTTGCTGAGGGTGACTTCAACCGTGATGCGAGCGCCGTCGCGCCAGAGATCGAAGGGAATGGTAGCCCCCATGGGGTGGCGTTGCACCGCCCAGGCCCAGTGGGTGCGCTCGCCCATGCGCAGTTCAATGGTGCCATCGTCGGCAATATCGACGCCGTCGATGGCGAGAATGACATCGTTTTCCCGGATAATGCCCTGGGCCACCGAATGCGGATGTAGGCGCATGACGCGCTGGCCGGTTTTACCAGGAGCTAGCTGCAGATACGAGCGCAGGGCAGGGCTTTCGAGGTTTTGCGTAGTCAAGTCGATGGCCGGCCAGCCATCGAATTGGCCATCGTTGGCAACATCGTTAAGAAAGCGTCGAACCACCGGGGCGGGCACCATATAGCCGATATTGTCCGCATTGCCAATGCCCTGCATGACAATACCGGCGATGGTGCCTTGGTGTAATACCGGCCCACCGCTATTGCCGGGGTTGATCGCGGCATCAATTTGCGCCGCCAAAAGCCAATAGCCGGAGTGGGCGTAGCGGCGGTGCTCAACCCGGGAGAGCACACCACGGGTGGTGGAGAGAGAATCGCCACCGGTGGGAAAGCCGAGAGCAATCACTTCGGAATTGGTGGGCGGTAGCTCGCCCAGGGTTAAGGGCACCATATCGGCGAGGATGGACTCGTCCTCGGGCCGCAGTAGGGCGAGATCACTGGCGTGATCCACCGCCACCACGTGCACCCGATGGCGCTCTGGCTGGCCGTGACGGCGCACCTGGATAAAGGTGGCGTCGGCAATGACGTGGGCATTGGTAATAATGAGGCCATTGTCGAGCAAGGCCCCCGATCCGGTGCCTTGGCTGGGCCGCTGCATGGCCCAGGGCTGCTGATAATCGGGCTTGGTGGCGACGGTAAAAATCTTGAATAGTGAATCGCGGGGATCGCTCTCCAATTCCTCAACCGCTGCTAAGGTGCAGCTGAGACAGAGCAGGGAGAGGACGGCGAGAAGGCGCAAATTGATAGTCATGGTTTTCTAGACTCCCCTGGCCCCCCATCCTGACAATGCTTTTTTGTGGTACGCTGCAGCTAATTAATCACGGCGCTTGGGGCGGGCTGGGCGGAGGCCGCCGGCGGGGGCGAGGGTGACGTCGGAGCGGGGGATGTCGACGGCCACCACCTGCACCTGCAGCTCGGTGCCGACGCCGAGGACGCGGCCGGTAGAGCGGCCAATGAGGGCTAGGCGCTCGCGGCTAAAGACGTAGAAATCGTCGCCCATTTCCCGCAGCGGCAGCAGGGCTTCCATGCCCACCTCCACCAAATGCACGTGCAGGCCGGCGCCGGAGGCGGAGAGCACCACCCCTTGGAATTCGTCGCCGAGGCGGGTGTGGAGATAGCGCGCGGCCTTAATCGCGTGCAGTTCGCGCTCGGCGTCCTGGGCCCGACGCTCAAGGAAGGACGAGCGCTTGGCCAGGGCTTCCAGATAGTCGGGGCGGGTTTCACTGTCCCGGTAGGCATCAAGGCCAAGGGCGAATTTCACCAGGCGGTGGTCGATGAGATCGGGATAGCGGCGAATGGGACTGGTGAAATGGCAGTAATGGCTAAACGCCAGGGCGTAGTGGCCAAGGCTTTCATCGGTGCTGTACTGGGCCTTTTGGAAGCAGCGCAGGAGCAGGAAGTTGAGCACCAGGCGCGAGGCCGGCGGTTCTTTTTCTAAGCGTTTAAGTACTCGCTGCAGGGAAGGCCGGTCGGTAACTGCCATCGGCGGCAGGCCATAGCCGGTGACCAGCTCTTGGAAGAAGGCGAGGCGGCTTTCATCGGGTTCGCCGTGGACGCGGTAGACCACCGCCGGCACTCGATCGCTAAGCCAGGCCGCCACTTCGCGGTTGGCCAGCAGCATGAATTCCTCAATCAGCTGGTGTGCCACATCGCTGGTCTCCTGCACCACTTCAATGGGATTGCCTTCCACATCTAGGGTGAAGGCGGCTTCCTGGCCGTACAGATTGAGGGCGCCCTTGGCCTCGCGATTACGACGCAGCAATTGGGCCAACTCGTGGGATTGCTGAACCGATTCGGCAATGCCTTCGGCGAGTTCAATGCCGGGATCGCGGCCTTCGATAATCGCCAGGGCCTGGCCGTAATCGAGGCGCTGGCGGGAATTGATAATCGCCTCGGCGAGGTCGACCTTGCGCACCTGGCCGCGGCGGTCGAGATCGATAAAGGCGCTAAGCACATAACGGTCTTCCAAGGGCACCAACGAGCAGAGGCCATTGGAGAGGTGCTCGGGCAGCATGGGAATGACGCGGTTGACGAGATAGCAGCTGGTGCCGCGAAACTGCGCCTCGGCATCAATCAGGGAGTTGGGGCGTACGAAGTGGGAGACATCGGCGATATGCACGGCCAGGCGCCAGCCGCCGTTCTCGAGGCGCTCGAGACAGATGGCGTCGTCGAAGTCCTTGGCGGTGTCGGGATCGATGGTGAAGACCAGATCATTGCGGCAGTCACGGCGCTGGGCGGGGTCGAAATCCGCCTCTAAAGCCTCGGCGGCGGCCAGCACCGCCGGTGCAAAATCCCCCGGCAGATCGTGGACCAGGCAAACCTGTTCGAAGTCGGCGACTTCGGGATCGGAGGCGTCGAGGATGCGTTCCAGTACGGCGGCAAAGCCATGGTGCTCATCGTCCACCACCATCGCCACTACCCGATCTCCGGCGCGATAGCGATCCAGCACCTCGCCCTCGTCCCGCAGCACTGGCAGGCTGCCCTCGCGGCGGCGGTCGGGGACCACGGTGACCCGGCCGTATTGGAAATTGAGGGTGCCGACCAGGCGCCGGCCGCCCCGGGAGACCAGGCGGGTGAGCAGGGCCAGGCCATCATCACCCACCACCGCCAGGGCGGTATCACCGGGGCGGGCGCCCATGCGGTGGGGCTTGGGGATGGGCAGGAGGCGCTGATCGTCAAAGCGGGCGCAGAGCTCCTCCGCCGTTGCCCCGGTCTCGACCACGACGGGAAATTCACCGCCGGTGCCGGGGCTGGCCCATTTGCCGGGGCGCAGTTCCAGGGCCTTGCCGGTTTCTTTGAGGCTGATCAGGGCCCGGGAGACGCCCTTGGGGGCATCGCCGGTGAGGCCCATGAGCTCTGCCAATTGGCTGGCGGTAACCAGGCCCGGCGCCTCGGCCAGGGCCTCGGCGACGGCCTGTTCGTCAACGCTGACGCTTATGCCCTGGCCGCCACCGCGGCCGCTTTGGCGGGGGCCCCGTTTGCCCTGGGGCCCCGGCCCGGAGGAGCGGGGGTTAGGGCGTTGGGATTCCTGTCGACGGTCGCGGGGGTTGGGATTGCGACGAGATGAACGTTTAGCCATGGCCCCCACTATGGCGCCGATCAGGCTGGCGCCAGCAGCGGGATGGGGCGCCAATGGTCGCTGAGCTTCCCGCCCTCACCAGTCAGGAGCAAAGCGCTTCTGGCTTAGGCGTAGCGCGCCCACATGCGCAAAATTTTGATCGTCTTTTGATCTTCGAGCACTTGGTAGACTAGGCGATGTTGGATATTGATGCGGCGGGAAATCGCCCCCCTGAGATCGCCGACCAAACGCTCAAGGGGCGGAGGATTGGCGAAGGGATCATCGGCGATAATGTCGAGAAGGCGCTGAATTTTGCTTTTGAATCCAGCCGCGCCAGCTTTGCGGGCATCCTTTTGGGCCTGCTTGGTATAGACCAATGCCCACATTACCAATCCAGTTCAGTATCGCTGTCTTTGACGGCTTCCTTCATGCCTTGGACAATCGAATCCCGCATCCCTGGCATGCTGATCAAATACAGGGTTTCATTAATCGCATTCCAGTCCGCTTCGCTCATCAGTACGGCATTGTGGCGTTTGCCGGTGATCACTATGGGATCATGGCTTTCCGCCACTTCATTAATCAGGCCGTAGAGATGGGCCCGAGCCGTACTCGCATTGATGGTGGCCATGCATTACCCCCGCTCTGAAAAACGTACGATTTTCGGTACGTTTGTCAAGGGCGGTAGAAAGCCTGCACGGGAAGAGGAAGGCCCGCTTTACGAGTTAGGCTTTCGCTTAAAGCACCACCCACGAAGCGCCGGCCAGCCTCGTCCCTCAGGCGCGGCCACTCCGTGGCTTCGCTGATCCCGGGGCCCAGCTTAGCGACGCAGGAGCAGGGGCAGGATGTAGTAAAGCAGCCACATAATGGCGCTAATGGCGGCGGCGACATAGGTCAGGGCGGCGGCGGAGAGAACGCCGCGCACGGCGACCATTTCCCCCTCGCTGCGGACAATGCCCATATCCTGCAGAATAGCTTTGGCGCGGGCCGAGGCATCGTACTCATTGGGCACGGTAATCAGGGTGAAGATGGTAAAGGCGCCGAAGAGGGCGATGCCGATGGCGGTGAGCCAGGCGCCGATATTCCAGTCGCCCATTTCAACCCCCGAGGCCAATTGGTGGAAGCCACCCATAAGGGCACCGATAACGATAATGTAGGGGGCGAGGCTAGAGCCAAAGCCGGCGGCCGGCGCCAACCAGGAGCGCAGGCTCAAAGAGACCGAGCCGTGGGCGTGCTGCAGGGCGTGCCCCACCTCGTGGGCGGCCACGCCAGCGGCGGCGGCATCGCGGCCGTGGTACACCTCGCGACTGAGCGCCAGCTGCTTTTTGCCCGGGTGGTAGTGGTCGGAGAGGAAGCCGCCGGTTTCCACCACCTCGACATCATTAATGTCTTTAGCGCGCAAAATCATGCGGGCGATCTCAGCACCGCTGAGGCCGCTGGAGAGGGGGACTTGACGGGCGCGGTGGAAGCTGGCCTTCACCTTGCCACTGGCGATCATGCCGATCACCACGGTAATAATAAGAACGGCGAAGAAGAGGATCATTGGAGGAATCTCCTGGAAAAGTTTGCAAGTTCAACGTGGTCAGGGCAGATATGTCGATCCACCATCGGGCCAGACCGACAAAGCCAATATAGTCTAGCGCTTAGCATGCCAAGGATGATTTTGGTTCGTGTTAGAGACGTTTTAGGGCCAGCGTGCTTACCGTGCTTCCGGCGCTAACGGTTCCTCGGGGTCGCTAAACTCGGTAATATAACGGTGATCGTTGCCGTAGCGGGCAAAGAAGTGGTGATTGCCGACGCGCACGCTTAAAGCCCCTGTTTTCCAGTCGAGGCGCAGGGGTTCCCATTCACCGCTGGCACGCTGGTAGAGAGGCCAGCGGCTGCGGTCATTAAAGGGGGTGGCGTCATCGCCGCGAGTAATGCGCACTGGCCAGCCGTCAACTTCCATGGCCAGCTGCAGGCCATTGTGACCATGCAGGCGTACCTTGCGGCCACTGATTTCAACTTGGCTGTGTCTGGAAACGGCCCGTTGGAATTGGCCAAAGTTGCGAAAATCATCGCTATTGGCCACTTCAATGGCCAGGCCGGAAACACCGCCGCGTTGGGCCCGGGCCCGCCAGCCGCCAAGGTGTGCCCAGCCGGTTTCAGTGTCTAGGAGGTCCCTGCCATCGCGCCAGCTGAGTCGGATCGGGTGAAGGGCGAGATAGGTTTCGCCGACTTGGAGAAACCGGATGTTGTCCTGCTCTTCATGGCCTGCCTGGGCGGGAATCAGCAGGGACCATTCGCGCTGTTCGCCCTCACTGAGCACCAGGGCGAGATTGCGGTGCTGGGCAATGCGTTCTTGTCCGGAGCCCCGCATTACCGAGCGAAAGTGCTCTACCGCGGCGGCGCCGAAATATTGGGCACCGTGCTGCGGGCAGCGCATGAGGATGCGGAAGCCGTTAATATCTCCGTGGCTGCCTTGGGGCAGGCTGCCCATCTGATAATGGCGGGTGAAGAAGGTGGTTTCAAAGAATTCCGGGCGGTGGTCGGCAACTTGGTAATGGTCGGCTGGGTATCCTTTACCGGCGGGGCTGGGCCCCTCAACCACCCAGGTTTCGTAAGTGGGCTTGCTGGCGAAAATCTCAGCGCTGGCGGTCTCTGCCTTTTGTGCCAAGAGCCACACCGCATAGGGGGGGCGGTAGGCGCTGGAAAGCAAATGGATGGTGCCCACTGGGATGTGTTCGGGCATGGCTGCACTGCCGCCAAACATAAGCCAGAGGTCACCGGCAGCACCGTTAAAGGCCACCGGCAGATTTTGGTCGCGCTTGCTGGGCCCAGCCATGCCGCCATCGAAGTATTTAACCGCGGCCATGGTAAAAAGCATATCGAGGGCGGCCTTGGCGGTTTGCCGCATGGCCGGATCGCGGGCGAAATCGAAGAGATTGAGATAGGCGGCAATGCTGTGCTGGTGCACCATGTCCGAATCCCATTCGCCGGCACCGATATGCCACAGGGCCCAAACATAGCGACGAATGGCAGCGGCATAGGCATCGCGCACCTGGTGGTTACCGGTTTCCTCGGCCATCAAGTACACGGCCACCTCGCGCATGGCCCGCAGATTGTCGGTATTGCGCACATCCACCCAGGAGTTGCGATTATGCGGCGTCCAGCCGCCGCCCTCCCTTTGAAAACTGGGGTGGGGCCGCATATAGGGGTCTTTGGCGGTCCACAGGCTGGCGCCCCGGCGCATGCGCAGGCGGTAATCCACGTCCAGTAGAGGGGCGAGGAGGAAGTATTTGCGCATCTGATTTTTCAGGGTGTGGGCCGGGAAGAAATCGATGCCCTCGGTAACCGCGTTCCAGCTTCGGGCTTGATTGTCTTCGCTTTGCAAGAATTGCAGGCCCCGCTGGCGATTGGCAGGGCTGCCAAAGAGGGCGTCGAAAATTGCTGGCGGATAGGATTTGCGTTCGTTTTCGAAAAAGGTATTTCCATAATTTGCATGACGGTTGCTATTGTGTTCAATCGCCAATTGCACCCGATCGCGAAAGGCCTCCTCCACCGCGACTGGCCAGGGGTTGCGCAGCTCTGCCGGCAACTCTTCGAGTCGGACCATGCGGCGGCCCTGGTCGTCGACCACAATCAGATCGTCGACCTCGCCGGCACCGAGGGCCGCCATGGTACAGAGAATTAAACCGCAGGCACGGTAAGCGAAGCGTTGCAACATAATGGCGATAAGCAGTCCTTGCCTTGGGGGGAAAGGGGGCAGGCTCCGTGGCAGAGCCGGCGGACCTGGATTTTACGGGGAAATTTCCCCCGCGCTGCCGGAAAATCCTCCTCTGCTGACGCCATCCCCCCATTTGCATAGGTCTCTCCATGCCCAGTTTCCCCCCTGGCCCCTCTGGTGAGGGCGTTGGCATTAGCAATTCTGGCCGCTTGGTCATCCTCGGCCGTAATCGCCAGCCCGCGCGCACCACCACCCATCGCACCCTCGACCGGGCCTATGATGCGCGTTATCCCTTTAAATCCCTGCTCTTGCTCTACGGCCTGCGCTGGTGGCAGTGGGCCGGTGTCTACACCCTGTTTTTACTCAAAAACCTGCCGGTTTGGTTAACGCCAGCGGCAGTGGCGATGACGATTGCCATTCTTGATCCGGCTACGCCCTATGGCCTCAATGATTTGTGGTTGGTATGGGGTTATTTACTGGGGGCCCTGGCCCTCAATATTCCCACCCACGTCTGGTACATGAGCCACGTTTCCCGTTGTAATCGGGGGGTCGAGCAGCGCCTGCGGGCCGCTTTGGTGCGGCGTTTACAGCAGCTTTCCATCGCCTTCCATAACGACTCGGAGTCCGGTCGCATCCAGGCCAAAGTGCTGCGCGATGTCGAACAGGTAGAGCAGTTTGGTAACCAGTTTATGCAGATGGGCCTGCAGGCGCTAACCATGATTGCGGTCTCCCTGGCGATCACCACCGTGCGTGACCCTTGGCTGGCCCTGTTTTATGTGGTCGCCACCCCGATTTGCATCCTCTTGGTGGCGGTGTTCCGGGCCCGCATTCGTCGCTATAACCGCGATTATCGCCAGAGTGTAGAAGTGATGACGGCGCGGGTAGGGGAAATGATCGATATGATTCCGGTCACCCGCGCCCATGGCATTGAATCCCATGCCATTGCCATGATCGAGGAGCGCCTGGAGACGGTGCGCAGCAAGGGCTACCGCCTTGATATCTACAATGCCCTCTTCCAGTCCTCGACCTGGGTGACCCTGCAGGTCACCCAGCTGGTGAGCCTGGTGGTAACCGGCCTGATGTGCTGGCACGGCCACCTTACGGTGCCCGATGTGGTGCTCTACCAGGCCTTATTCGCGCAGATGATTATGGCGGTGAATATGCTTTTGAGCATGTATCCCCAATTGGCCCGCGGCATGGAAAGCATGCGCTCCTTGGGCGAGGTTTTGGAGTGTCCGGATCTTGAGCGCAATATTGGCAAGCGCAGCGTCAGCTCGGTGGCCGGGGCGGTGGAATTTCAGGAGGTGGGCTTTACCTACCGCAATCGCCAAGACCCGGCCCTGATGAATCTCAGCTTCCAGGCTCAGCCGGGGCAGTGCGTGGCCCTGGTCGGCGAATCGGGATCCGGCAAATCGACGGCGATGAATCTGCTCATCGGTTTCCTGCGCCCCACCAGCGGCCGGATCTTGCTTGATGGGCAAGACATGGAGGAGCTGGATATGCGCACCTTCCGCCGCTCGGTGGCGGTGGTCAGCCAGCACGTCATGCTCTTTGGCGGGACGCTCAAAGAAAATATTACCTATGGCCTGGAGGAGGTCGAGGATGCCCAGGTAGAGGCGGTGATCCACGCCGCCAATCTGCAAGACGTGGTCGCCGGCCTGCCCCAGGGCCTGGACACCCCCCTGGGCGAGCACGGGGTGCAGCTCTCCGGCGGCCAGCGCCAGCGCATTGCCATTGCCCGGGCCCTCATCCGCGATCCGCAGATTATTATCCTCGACGAGGCAACCTCAGCCCTCGACGTCATATCCGAGCGCCTGGTGCAAGAGGCCATCGATCGTCTGATTACCGGCCGCAGCACTTTCATCGTCGCCCACCGCCTCTCCACCATCCGCAATGCTGATCTGGTGCTGGTCATGCGCGGCGGTCGCTGTGTCGAGCAGGGTACTCAGGAAGAGCTCATGGCCTTGGGGGGGGAGTTCTCTCGGCTCAAGTCCTTGCAGCATTAGTCGTCCTTCGCCCTGGTCGCCGCTTGTGGCCGGCGGACGGGGGCCAGTGTGCTTGTCCGTGGAGCATCGCAGCCTTTGGCATTTGCCTCCCTGCCCACCCCCGTAGGCTGCCCCGCCATAACACCGCACATACCACTTGAGGAGTCCTCCATGCCTGCCCCCATTCGCGTGGCCGTTACCGGTGCCGCCGGCCAGATCTGCTACAGCCTGCTCTTCCGCATCGCCTCCGGCGAAATGTTTGGCCCCCAGCAACCAGTGATCCTGCAGCTTTTGGAAGTGCCCGTGCCCGAGGTACAGAAGGGCTTGGTGGGCGTCGCCATGGAGCTGGACGATTGTGCCTTCCCCCTGCTGCACGACATCGTCTGCGCCGGCGATCCTAAAGTCGGCTTTAAAGACGCCAACTGGTGCCTGCTGGTGGGCTCCAAGCCCCGCGGCCCCGGCATGGAGCGGGCCGATCTGCTCAAAGACAATGGTCGCATCTTTATCGGCCAGGGCGATGCCATCGAAGCCGTCGCCGCCGATGACTGCCGGGTTGCCGTGGTCGGCAATCCCTGCAATACCAATTGCATGATCGGCGCCAGCCGCTGTAAGCGCATTGGCCCCGAGCGCTGGACAGCGATGACCCGCTTGGATCAAAACCGCGGCGCCATCCAACTGGCCAAAAAGGCCGGGGTGCAGGTAACCGAAGTCGAAAACCTGATTATCTATGGCAACCACAGCCCCACCATGTTCCCGGACTTCGCCAATGCCCGCATCGGCGGCAAGCCGGCGGCCGCCGTCATCAATGACGAGGCCTGGCTGAAAGAAACCTTCATCCCCAAGGTGGGCAAGCGCGGCGCCGAAATTATCGAAGCCCGCGGCAAGAGCAGCGCCGCTAGCGCCGGCTCGGCCCTCATCGACCACGTCAAATCCCTGGTTACCGTATCCGATGTCCCCCATTCGGTCTGCGTCAAGAGCAGCGGCGACTACGGCTTTGCCGAGGGCGTTTGGGCCTCGGTGCCGGTGATCACCACCGCCCCAGGCACCTATCAAGTGGTCAAGGGCGTCGAACTCGATGACTTCGCCAAGGCCAAGATTGCGGCGACGAATGCGGAGTTGGTGGCGGAGCGGGATACGGTCCTCGAAATGCTTTAGTTTCGAGGGGGCAAGCCCCCTCGGGCTCCCCCGGTCCGCACTCGCCTAGGCTCGTGCTCCCCCCGGCCGCTGTCGGGAGGCCGGCGCTGCGCGCCTAAGGGCGGATCGCTTCGCGATTATATCCGCCCTTACCTCCCTCGGCGGCCGTTGGGGGGCTGCCGCCCCCCCGCTGCCCCCCGCCCTTCTGGCGTATGGTGCTCACTTGGGGTTATCGTGGTTCGAGACCTTTTGGGGGCTTTGCCCCCTTGCCCCCCATTATACCGGATACGGTGGTTCGA